>CAJWMX010000200.1 GCA_913043805.1 uncultured Acidobacteriota bacterium
TGGCGTGCGAGGTGACGGTCAGGATGCTCCCGTGGCCCAGGAGGCCGCCACGTCCCGGTTCCTCCAGCGCCACCTGTCGGAACTCACTGCCTCGTACCCCGGCGATGCCGTAGTGCGTGGCCAGGCGTTCGTTCAGGAAGGTGTAGTCGGCGCTCAGCAGCTCGACCACACTGAGGTCCTCCCGAAGCACGTGCTGGAACAGCAGCTCGGTTTCACGCCGGAAGCCTTGGCGCAGGTCCTCGCCGAAGTCGGGAAACTCGTCCTCGTCGGGGCGAACCGCCGCGGCGTTTCGGAGGCTCAGCCACTGACCGGCGAAGTTGGTGACCAGCGCTTCGGCGCGCGGGTCGCCGAGCATCCGCCGGGTCTGTGCCTCGAGCACGTCGGACTCGCCCAGCCGGCCGTCGATCGCCAGATCCAGGAGCTCGTCGTCCGGAATGCTGCTCCAGAGGAAGAACGACAGGCGGGAGGCCAGCTCCAGGTCGGAGATCTCATAGGGGGCGCCCGCCTCTAGTCCCTCCGGATCCTCCTCGACCCGGAACAGGAATTCGGGGCTGACGAGAAGACGTCGCAGGGCCAGCTCGATGCCACCATCGAATCCGTTCGTCTCGGCGCCCTGATCGTAGAAGGTGAGGAGCCGGTCGACGTCGGCGCTGTCTACCGGGCGACGGAAGGCGCGTCGGGCCAGCTTCGACAGAATGTCGCTGGCGCACCCCCGGGTGGCGACGGCATCGCCGAGCGTCGGCGAGCACGAGAAGATGCGCGCGCGGCTCGGCGTGTCCACCGCGGGCCTGGTGCCGCGCGACTCGAAGGGGCCGGCGATGGTGACCGCTTCGACATACGGCATGTAGCGGGAGTCGCCGCCCGATCCTTCACCGGTGAAGGGGCGCAGATACAGCTTGCGGCTCCGTTCCGGCGCGGCGGCGCTCTTGGCCAGGAAGGCGACACCCAACTGGTGCGGACCGGCGGGCACGCGCACCCGGACTTCACGCGGGTCCGCTTCGGTCGCGTATTCTCTCGCTCGCTGGCCAGGCTCGAGTCGTCGGCCGACGCTGAACAGCTCGATGCGCTCCCCATCCAGGGTCACCTCGAGCTGATGCTCCTCGATATAGAGCGGGCCGTCGGGCAGGACCGAGATGACGTATTCGGCGTCCTCGGGGAAGTTGTAGTCGATGAGCGTGCCGCCGCGGGTGCCGAACGGTAGGCCCGCAATGTGACGGTCCTGATCCAGGTCGGACGGGATGCGGAACGTCTCGGCAGTGGCCGACGGAACGGGAGAGCCGATCGCCAGTCGGCTGATCTTGCGGGCGGCGCCGAGGTAGCGCTCCATCGATGTCGGAGAGATACCCAGCACCCCAGCGATGTTGTCGAAGCCGTAGCTGGTGTCGTCGGCCGGCAGCAGATCGCTGACGTCGACCTCCAGGTGCAGCAGATCGCGCACGACGTTCTGGTACTCGGTGCGGCTCAGTCGGTGCAACGCTTCTGTACGGCCCGGTCCGAGCGACGCGGCGGCGGCCTGGTCGAGCTGGGCCTCGATCCACACGCGGAGGCCGTCGTAGGCCGCCGGTTCGGGGCGTGGTCTGGGCTGCGGTGGCATCGCACCCGCTCGGAGCTTCCGGATGACCTTTTCCCAGACCTCGGCGTGGCTGGAGACATCGCTGAGGGGGAGCCCTTCGAGCGACAAGCCACCCGTTTCGAGCCGGTCGTTGTGGCAGCTCAGGCAGTACCGGTCGACGAGTGCCGCCTGCGCCTCGTGCCCACCCGGTTGGGCGGCCAATGGCGCCGCGAGCACCAGCGACAGACAGAACACAGCGCCGACGATGCGAACGTCCCTCATCGATCGTGGGGTCCTCGACACAGCGGGCGGTCTACGGAGCGAGCCACGCGCTATTTTGGGGTCTCGGCGCGAGTGTGTCAATCGATTGCAGCCGCGAGGAACCGGCTGTATTTCGGCCGTCGCTTGACACCGCCGTCGGGGCACGAATACTTATGCTGCACTGACTACTTCCGGACGAAAGGACCGCCATGTCGACTCGTCTGTGTCTCGCCGCCGCAGTGTTCGTCGCCGTCACCGTTCCGGCTCCGGCGGCCGACGCGCAGTGGACCCAGTTTCGGGGCGCCAATGCGGGCGACGTCGGCGACGATCCCCGGCTGCCCGACACCTGGAGCACGACCGAAAACGTAGTCTGGAACGTCGATTTGCCCGGGTTGAGCTGGAGCTCGCCGGTGGTGTGGGAGAACACGATCTTCGTGACGTCCGCCATCAGCGCGGGTGAGGAGCCGGCCCCGATTCCGGGCCTGTATGACCCTGGCGACGACAACGGCGCGACCCGCTCGGTCCAGAAACATCGGTGGGTGGTCTACAACATCGACTTCGAGACCGGCACGGTCAGGTGGGAGCGTGAAGTGGCGTCGGCGGCGCCCGAGATCGCGCGGCACATCAAGAACAGCTTCGCGTCGGAAACACCGGTGACCGATGGCCGGCGGGTGTACGCCTATTTCGGGAGTGTTGGCGTCGTTGGCGCGCTCAATATGAGCGGGGAGACTGTCTGGACCACCGAGCTTGGGGCGTTCGAGACCACCCTGGGGTTCGGCTCCGCCGCCTCGCCGGTCCTCCATGACGACCGGCTCTATATCGTCAACGACAACGTCGAGCAGTCGTTCATGGTGGCTCTCGATAAGAACACCGGCCGGGAGCTCTGGCGAGTGGAGCGGGACGAGCGCGGTCAGAACTGGGCCACGCCGTTCGTCTGGGAGCACGACCAGCGGACCGAGATCGTCACCGCCGGGACCCAAGGGGTCCGGTCATACGACCTGGATGGCACCCTGCTCTGGGAGATCCACGGAATGTCGGGGCTGACCATCCCGACCCCCTTCGCCAAGCATGGGCTGCTCTATATCAGCTCCGGGTACCCTGGCGGGGGCCTCAGGCCGGTCTACGTGGTCAAGCCGGGGGCGAGCGGAGATATCTCGATCTGGTCGGCGGACGACATGCGGACGGGGCTGTCGTCGGGTTTTCCCGGCACGAGGGCATCGTCGGACGCGATCGTCTGGGCATACCCGCTGCTGGGTACCTATAACACCTCGGCGCTGGTCTATGGCGACCACTACTACACGCTGCTCGACCGAGGGTTCCTGGTGGCGCACGACGCTCGAACGGGAGAGGAAGTGTATGGCCGCCGACGCCTCGAGATCGGCAACGGGTTCACGGCGTCGCCGTGGGCCTACAACGGCAAGATCTTCCTGCTGAGCGAAGACGGCGATACGTTCGTGGTCCGCGCTGGGCCCGAATTCGAGATCCTGCACACCAACCCGCTGGAGGAGATGACGCTGGCGACCCCGGCGGTGGCCAACGGGAGTCTCATCGTGAGAACGCAATCGAAGCTGTATCGGATTGCCGAAGGAGGGCGACCGTGAACATCTCTGACCTGAGGCGGCCTAGCGCCGGCGCGCTAGCGGGGTTCGTCGTTTCCGCCACGCTGGCTGGGGGGGGCATGGCCCTCGCGCAGGAGACGCTGACCCAGGTCGGCACCATACCAGGTCCCGTCGAGCACGTCCGCGCCGTCGGCGACCTGGTGTATCTGTCCCATCACACGGTCCTTTCCGTGTGGGATGCCTCGAACCCCGCCGCGCCCGCGAAGGTGGGAGAGATTGAGTTCCCTGAGGAGATCTGGGGCTTCCGGGTGCGCGGTGACCGAGTCTACGTGGGGGCCAATTTCTTCGGGGTGGGCATCGTGGACGTGTCCGACCCGTCTGATCCGGTGCTGCTCGGGGCGCACAAGACGCTGGGCCAGACCAAGATCGGCGCGGTCTGGGAGGACCGCGTCGTGTTGATCGACCACATGGAGGGGATGGTCATGGTCGACACCTCGGACGAGACGGCCCCGACTGGCGCCGGGTCGTTCTTTCTGGACGGGTATGCGCGTGACGTCGTGACGTCCGGCCACATGGCCTACGCGACCGATTCACCCACCGGTCTCTACGTCTTCGATCTCTCCTCCGAGGGTGAGCCGACACCGGTCGGCGTGCTGCACGCTCCGGGGGCACCCCGGGCGATCGAGGTGCAGCGGGAGACGGGTGAGCCTTCGGGCATTCTGGCCGGCGGGGGCGGCGGGCAGCTCCAGATCTACGACGTGACCGACCCGGCCGCCCCGATGCGGTCCGCCACCTTCGAGACTCCGGGGCGTGCCGGTCGAGTCGCGATCTCGGGCGATCTGGTGTTTGTGGCCGACACCGACGCCGGCGTCACCATCGTCGATATTGCCGACCCGTCATCGCCGAGCGGGGCGGGGGCCTTTCAGACCGATGCTCCGGCTCGCGACATTACGGCCACCGATACGCACGTGTTCGTGGTCGTCGGCGCGGGTGAGCGTCAGGAAGGCCCCACCGAGGTGCAGATTCTCAGCCGCTAGGGGGTGCGACGAGCGCCCGGCCGCGTTCGATGAGGCTCGGCGTGTCGTCGCTCAGGCGAAACAGCAGGGCTCGATAGCCACTTTCCAGACGCTCCTCGAGAGAGGCGTCGTCGGCGGTCATCATGCTGGGGCGTCCGCTGGCTTCGGCGACCGACAGCACCGACCGCGCGCTGGCCTCGGCTACGGCGCGGTCTCCATCCAGGGCCGCCGTCAGGCTGCCGATACCGCACGCCAGCAGACTGAAGCCGTCCGTGTCCGCGATCAGCGCTCGGGCGGCGACCGCCTCCGGGTCTTCGACCATCAGCATCACGATGAACCGTCCGTCAGGGGAGGACGGCGACCAGACGTCGGCGCTCGTCGACGCCACCATCGCCACCAGTTCCGCCGCCTCGACGGCGTTTCGCACGTGGGGGAAGACGATGCCATCGGCGCCGGAGGCGACGACCGTCTCGATCCGGCCGCGCGTGAGTCTGGAGACCGCGCGGTCGAGCGGGGGGACCCGCACGACTAGAGCGGGGCGGGCGTCTGGGGCGACACGGGCGACCCCGGACGCCACCTCCCGCACCGTCTCGTCCTGATAACCCTGTTCGAGATTGAGGAAGAGGAAGTCGAAGACGCCGAGTCGGGCTAGCCGCTCGGCACTGTCGGACGAGTACCGGGGGCTGATCCGGGCGCCATTCGCATCGCGGGGCGGCGTGTCGCTAGGCAGGAAGATCCCGAACCCCGTGCCGCCGTCGGCCCACAGGTCGATCACTGCCGCTCGCGGCGGCTGCGCTTCGGACCCGGCTGACAGGAGAAGCAGGCAGACGGGTAGCGCAATCAAGGAGCGCATGGAGCCGATTCTACGCGCGGAGGGTGCGAGCAGGCTAAGAAAAACAGGCCTGCCGGGCGCGCACGGCCAAACCTACAAGACCAGGTTTGTCTCAAGCCAACGCACCGAAGTCCATGGAACCTAGGAGGCTGCTCAAATACCGGCCCGCTGCCAGGTTTCTCGCCGACACGGGTGCGTGGCAAGGCGCGACGAGGGAACAACCAGGCGGGTTGTGACCGATGAAGCAACGCCGCCACGCGCCCGTGTCGGCGAGAAACCTAGAGGAAGCGGGTGAGGGTGATGTCGACCTGGCGCGCCTGGGGTTCGCTGCGACGCCATTGGACGAGGATGGGGCTCTGATACTGGCCCTGGGCGACCTGGCCCGCCCCGGGGGTCTCGCGGTCCGAGACCGGCACGCTGACCGAGCGCTTCATACGCAGGAAATGGCGGGCGGGGGCGCCAAAGAACCGGGCCACGATCTGCTCCACGACCGAGTCGCTCAGCCGCAGGGCGTCGACCAGCTCGTTGAACACGCGGACCATGTCGTACTTGGCGTAGTCAATCGTCTTGTTCGGGATCGACCGAGGGTCGGCGAGCAGGTGCCGGCTCTTTTCCGCCATGAAGCGGAGCGGGTCGCGGATGACCTCGGCCAGGTCGTGCCGCATGA
>CAJWMX010000201.1 GCA_913043805.1 uncultured Acidobacteriota bacterium
TGGGGAATGAAGACCTCGATGTCGAGACGATTCAGGACGTGGAGGTCGGCTACAAGGGGTTGATCGGCGGCTGGACGTTCCTGACGGCCGACTACTACCGCAGTCGCTCATCCGACTTCGTCACCAGCCTCCTGCCGCAAGTCGGGACCCCCCTCGGGCGACTGAATCCGAACTTCGGTCCCTGGGCGGCCCCGGCGGCCCTGCCCGGGTTCCTGGCCGATCAGATCCGCGCGCTGGCGTCCCTGCTGTCGAACGGCCCTGATGGCTCGAACATCCTGGTGGCCGCGTCGTATGCGAACTACGGTCGGGTCGACAGCCAGGGGGTTGACGTTGGAGTCACCTACGCGTCGCCGTCCGGGCTCCGGCCGTCGTTCACCTACTCGTGGTTCGACTTCGAGACTCTCGATGTGCCCGTAGGTGCCGGAGGAACTCCTGCTGCCCAACAGTCCGGAGCACAGTGTCAGCGTGGGGTTGGCCTACGAATGTGACGGGGCCGGCGCTAGTCTCGACCTGCGGTGGGTGGACGACTTCAGGTGGAGCGACGGCTTCTTCCTGGGCACCGTCGAGTCGTACACCAACGTCGACGTCAGCGCGATCTACCCGGTCTCAGACGCGGTGTCGCTCGGGCTGGACATCACCAACCTGCTGGACAGCGAGCACTGGGAGGCGTTCGGCGGGGCGTTGCTCGGCCGCCGGGCACTCATGAGTCTGCGCTACGACTGGCGCTAGATGCAGGCGACGTCTGGTCGCCGCTGGCAGCCTGCTCGATGGTCTCGACCATCCGCTCGGTCGCGCTCTGTCCGCTGAGGCCACCGTTCACGAACGTCTCGACGAAGGGACCGTTGCGGTCGCGCGTCGCGTCCTGGTCGCCGTCGAGCAGCCGCGCCAGGTGGTCGACGTGCTCGTCGAGTGACGCGGCCACGCGCATACAACCGCCCTGTTCCTCCAGGAGGTAGTGGAAGTGGACGGTGCCACGCTGGCCCTGGTCGTATTCCGGTACGAGCACGGAGAACACCGGAGTGCCAACGAGCGCCGCTTCGATCGCCGCGCTCGTGTTGAGCGCAACGGCGGCCGCTGAGTAGTGAAGCGCGTCGTAGAGCTGCTGGTCAGCGTTCTGATAATCCGAGATGGAGATCTGCACCCTCCCCCAGTCACTGATGTCCCAGGCGAGCCAATCGTGACGTTGTCTCGGATGGGGGCGCAGGAACAGGTTGGCGCCGGCGAGTCGTGGGTCCGACGCGCCTCGCAGCGCCCGTACCCATGGCTCCACGAAGCTCCGCTCGTCGGGGGTGACCAGCTGCGACGACCCGAGGTAGGCGATGACGAGCTGCGTCGGGTCGAAGCCGTTGGCCGCGCAGAACTCGCTCCGATCGACTGACGGCTGCATCGCCACGAAGGGATCGAACCGCGGGGCCCCGGTGACGACCACCTGCTCGGCCGGGACGTCATGCAGGTCGATGGCTTCCCGCCGCTGCGTGTCATTCCACACGAGCACCTGGTCCGGCACCACGTGCATCAACCCCTTGTTGCTCAGATTGTCCCAACTGAAGATCGGCGTGAGAGTCGGAATCCCGAGGGTCTTCGCGCTCTTCACATAGTCGGGGAGGAACGTCTCGAGCTGCACGAGGGGGGTGACCACGACGAGGTCGGGCGAGCGGGACTGGATGAAGCGGCTGATATCAGGGTCCGCCGGCACGGCGGCCTCGATGAGCCGCCCCAGCGTGCTCAACCGTTCGCCTTTTTCCGCCGTGGCCGACTGGACCATCTCCGTCAAGAGCTCGTCCTTGATGGCCAGCTCGCAGTGGGGGCAGCGCCCCACCAGGTGGTTCTTGCCGTCGGTCAGTTGCGCCGCCATCTTGCGGAACGCCCGCCTCCGGAGCTTGGGTGAGTCGGCAAAGACAGGATTCCAGTAGCGGGTGTAGGACCTGGTCGCCCGCAGCAGCTTGATGACGTCCGCCCACTCGTCGCTCCGTTGAACCGGACACTCCAGCTGGGTCATGGCGTGCTTGAGCGCGTCGCTCAACACCACCTTGTCGGTGGCCGGCGAGGCCACATCGATCTCGTGGCCGCGTGCGGCCAGCTCCAGGACGACCTCCTCGAAATGCCGCAGGTAGGTCCGCTGTTCGGTAACGATGAGGAGACGCATGCTGCGGAGTATCGCCCGGTCCCCGTGTCCCGCCAAGCCTCGTCGGGCGGCCGGCTGTTTACCGGTGCCGATCCGTCGGAGACAATGCGTCAAGAAGCGCGAGGAGAAGGGGCATGGCCAGCACACTCGATCGGCGACGGTTCGTCCAGGTGGGCGCCACCGGGTTAGGCGCGACGCTGTTTCCGGGACACCTCAGCGCGGCACCGGGAGTGCAGGATCAGCAGATACTGACGGCGCCGCGGCAGGTCCGGATGAGCGGCGACGGCCTGGGACTGACCGCCCTCGAGCAGGGCCGCCTCCTGACCCGGTTGGCCGACGGGGGGCGGATCGACCGCGACTCCTACTCCAACGGCGGTGTCGTCGCTCAGCTCGAAGAGTCATGCGCCAGGCTGCTCGGCAAGGAGCGCGCCGTGTTCATGCCGACCGGTACCCTGGCCAACCATCTGGCGGTGCGGGCGCTGGCCGGCGGCGAGGGGCGGGCGGTGCTGCAGGCTGAAAGCCACCTGTACAACGACTCTGGCGATTGCGTGCAGACCCTCAGCGGCATCGCCATCATGCCCCTGGCCCCCGACGCCGCCACCTTCAGCCTCGACGCCTTGCAGGAGGTGATCGCGCGCACCCGGAGTGGTCGGGTCGCCAGACCGGTGTCGGTCATCTCGGTCGAGACACCGGTGCGGAGGGGATTCGGCGAGACGTTCGATCAGACGGAGCTGGATCGGGTGACGGGGTTCGCCCGCCAGGAGGGTATTGGGCTGCACCTCGACGGCGCCCGGCTGTTCCTGCAGAGTGCCTACACCGGCGTCGACGTCGCCGAGTATGCGCGGCCCTTCGACACCGTCTACGTGTCTCTCTACAAGTACTTCAACGCCGCGTCTGGCGCGATCCTTGCCGGCCCCCGTGCGCTCCTCGACGATATGTTCCATACGCGGCGCATGTTCGGGGCCGGGCTGCCGGGCGCATGGCCGTTCGCGGCGGCGGCGTTGCACTACCTTCCAGGCTTCACTGAACGGTTCCGCCGCGCCGTCGACGCCTCGGAGGAGGTCATCACTCGGATCGGGGCGCACGACGCGTTCTCGGTGGAACGGGTTCCCCGGGGGACCAACCTGTTCTGGCTGCGAGTTCGGACCGACGATGTGGCGCGGTTCCGGCGTCGACTGGGCGAGCGGGAGATCTTGCTTGGCGCGCCTCGGCCCGATGGGCGAATCTTGGTCGGGGTGAACGAAACGTGGAACCGTCAGTCCGTCCCCGAACTCGTGGAGACGTTCACCGCGGCGCTCTGACGTCGTTTACGGTCCGGTCCAGAGCGGCCTGGCCAGCTCGATGTGCGCCAGAATCCGGTACGAGTAGTCGTGGACCGTGTCGACCCGATGGAGACGGGCTGAAAGCTCGACGCCGACTTCATCGGCCGGTCTGAAGATTCGCGTGAGCCCGGTCTCGAAATAGTGGCGCAGTCGCGTCAGGCGACCGTCGCCTCGACGGGAGCCGTAGTGGTTGTCCCCTTCTTCCTTGACGAAGTCACGGGCGCGCCAGGCGATGAAGTGGGACCGCCAGCCCGCCTTTTCGGCCGCGTAGCGTGTAAAGAGGCCGAACCCGGTCTCGGCGCTTTCGAGGACGGCCCGATCCGGCACATCACGGGCCACCAGCCCGTGGATCTCGACGGTCTGTTTGTCGAATGGCCCATCCGGCAGGCGTACGACAAACCCCGGCCCGCCGGCCCAGCTGTCGCCCACCGGTCCCGAGTCGAACAGCTGGCCGCCATGGTGCACGAGATGGAACTGATAGCTCAGGCTGATTGGCAGACGCGGATCGGTGACGAGCGCGAGCTCGCCCCGGACGCCGGTATCGAAGGCCTCGCGGTGCGTCTCCGTGTTGAGCTGCTGCCAGTTGAGCCAGAGCTCCTGTTCGATCCGGTCGCTGTCGAGGAACCACTGGAGCCCGGCCTCGTCGGGACGGGTGAACGCGAGGGTCTCCCGTTGGAGCGGCGGCAGCAGCTCGTGTGGTCCACCGCGATCCGCTCCCGGTTTGCGGTAGCGGGCCGTGTCGAGCGACCCGAGGATGAAATGCGACCGACCGCCCCGGAGGTGCAACGCCAGGACCGGCCGGACCGTGCGGAACGTGTCTTCGTCACCGAAAGAATGGTTGCCGAAGACGCCGGCCCTGACGGTGACCTGATCATTGAGGTCGACGTCCAGGAAGATGCGTCCCTCGGATCCCAGCAGGGTCTCACCCTCGCGCCACGGATTGAAGAACTCCGTGTTGTCGCCGTAGAAGCTCAGGTCCGCTCCGAGCGAGATCCGTTCCTGGGCGAGAGCGTCGACGGCCGCCAGCGCTAGTATTCCCGCCAGCGCAACAGTGGTGAGGTGCCGCATGGGGCCCCGGGATTATACCGGCAGAACCTTTTCCCCGGGGGCACCGTATACCCGAGCGAAGAGACACGATCGGGTCGGGCCGGCGCCCGACCAGACAAGGGAGAGCAGGATGAACACTCGGCGCATCTGGTCAACCGCAGTGCTCGGGGTCATGGTCGCGGCGATCGCCGCGACCGCGGTGAGCGGTCTGTCCGCGCAGCAGGCGCAGGGACCCGAGCCCTGGATTCACGTCGAGGTCAATAGTGACAACGGCGAGAACATGAACCTGAATCTGCCGCTGGCCGCCATTGAGGCCGCCATCGCGCTGGCCCCGGACACCATCGTGGCCGATGGGCAGCTGCAGCTCGGGTCCGAACACGAGGTTCCCGTCGCCGCCATTCGCGGCGTGTGGCAGGAGCTGCGTGATGTGGGTGACGTCGAGTTCGCCACCTTGCAGCACGAAGGCAACGACGTGCGCATCGCCCGCGAAGGTGAAACGGTGCTGGTGGACGTCAACGCCGACGCCGAGGAGGCCGTCCGCGTCGAGGTGCCGGTCCAGGTCGTCGATGCGCTCCTGTCTGGTGACGGCAACATGCTCAACATCCGGGCCGCGGTGGAACAGCTCAGCACGATGCGGGGCGAAATGGTGCGGGTCGTCGAGGCGGACAACAACATCCGGGTCTGGATCGACGAAAGTCCGACCCAGTAAGCCACGCGTTGGCGGTCTGTTGGTGTGCGAGGGGTGGTCCGCGCCGCGGGTTACCCCTTGTCGTGTACGGGCCCCACCTTGGCCCGATCAGTTACCATAGAAGATGTTCGGCGGGCATGACTGAAGACGAGCGATTCATGCGCGAAGCGCTCGCCGAGGCCCGCGAGGCCGCGGCTCGGGACGAGGTCCCGGTCGGCGCGGTGGTTGTACTCGAAGGCGTTATCGTCGGCCGAGGTGCGAACCGGTCGATTGCGTCGGTGGATCCCACCGCGCACGCCGAAGTCGATGCCTTGCGTGACGCCGCCCGAACGGTAGGCAACTACCGCTTGACGGGGGCGACGGTGGTCGTCACCGTCGAGCCGTGTCTGATGTGCGCTGGCGCGCTGGTGCACGCCCGGGTCGGCCGGCTCGTGTATGGCGCGCCCGAACCGAAGGCGGGCGCGGTGGCATCGGTATTCAGGATCCTGGAGGCCGAGGCCCTCAATCATCGGGTCGTGGCGCAGGGCGGCGTCCTCGAGCAGGAATGCCGAGAACTGATGCAGGCATTCTTTGCCACCCGGCGCGATGGGAATCGAACCCGGTCGCGCACCGGGCCCGGTCGTTGACCGGGCAACGTCTTACGGAGAGGTACCGAAGTGGTCGTAACGGGGGCGCCTCGAAAGCGTCTTGTCGGG
>CAJWMX010000202.1 GCA_913043805.1 uncultured Acidobacteriota bacterium
AAGCCGATCGGACGGATCCCCGTGTCCGCTGGCTGGCCGTTGAGGCGCGGGCCTGGAAGGCGGCCGGCGAGAAGACGCTGGTGTTCGCGGCGCACCGTGAATCGCTCGAGCTGATCAAGACGGGGCTGCGCCGGGACGCGCAACTGCGGGTGGGGCTGTTTCACGAAGACCTGTCACCGGCGCAGCGCGACATCGAGGTGGCGCAGTTTCGGTTGCCGGATGGCCCCTCGATGCTGGTGTCGACCGAGTGTGGCGGGGAAGGCCGCAACTTCGAGTTCTGCACGCGACTCGTCTTGTTCGACCTTCCGTGGAACCCGGTGACGGTCGAGCAGCGGATCGGTCGACTCGATCGCATCGACCGACGTATGCCGGTCGAGATCGTGTATTTCCGCCCGGCGTCGAAGCTAGGCGGCGCCGTGGTGTCCCTCTATGAGGCGATCGGGTTGTTCCGCGAGCCGCTGGGCGGCGTCGAGCGGGAGCTCGCCGCGGTGGAGGCGGCCGTCGAAGACCTCGTGTTCTCCGACGTGGACCCGGATGCCGACGTGCTGCGCGGGGTCGTGCAGGAGACCCGGGCAGCCCAGGACCGCGTGCGCGACGCCGCGCTCCACGAACTCCACCGAGAACCGTATCGGGCCGAGCTGGCCGAAGCGATCCTGGCGCGGGTGCCGACCGAGCTCGACGAGTTGACTCGCGAGGTGGTCGTCGCCGCGGCCGAACGACTCGACCTGCACATCGAAGAGCATCGCGATGGCCTGCGGCACTCGATCGAGCTGGGGACGCGGGCACGGGTCGAGAGCCTTCCCGGCGTGCCCGCTGGCTCCAATTTTCTGGGCACCTTCGACCGCAGCGAGGCGGTCCGAGACGAGAGCATCGATTTCTTCAGCTCCGGTCATCCCTTGGTCGAGGGGCTCCTAGCCCACCTCGACGAGTCGCGAGACGGTCGCGTCGCGCTGCTTCATGTGGGGGGAGAAGAGGAGGGGTTCGGGTTGCTCGCGTTGTTTCGCGAAGAAGGGACGTTCTCGGCTGTCGCTGTGGACCTCGAGGGGAACGAGCGGCCCGAGTGGGCGACGCTGCTGACCCGTCGGCCACTCCGGAGTCGCCGCGTCTCGGCCGAGACCTGGACCCGTCAGTCAGGCTGGGCCACGCTCGTGCGCCGACTGGGCAAACGCCTGGAGAAGCGGGGCGCCCCGGTGGCGCTCGCCGCGTTTCGCATCGGCGGGTGAGGCGCGTGCCCCTGCGCCCTACTTGCAGAACTGGTTTGCTGGCGTCACCTGGTCGACGGTCAGCCCCACCGCTGTGACGTCGGTCACGTCGGTCGTGAAGCACCCGGCCGGCGCGTTCTTCAGCTGCACCGTGGCCAGACCACTCGTGTCGGTGACGGCCGTGGCCGAGCCGTAGGCATTGCCGTCGTGGGTCACGTTCAGGTCCACGGACGCGCCGCCCACCCCTATTCCGCCGCCGTCGACGATCGACACCGTCACGAAGACGTGCTTGGTCCCGCCGCGGCCTCCGCTCGACGCGTAGGTCACCGACGCCACATGGGCGCTGCCATCCGGCGTGTCCAGCGTTACGTCGAAACCGGCGCTCCCGGAATCCGACAGTCCGCGGCCATCGGTCGCCGTGACGCCCACGGTGTATTCGAAGAGGTGACTCCGTTCTTCCGGAATGCCCATCCTGAGGAAGACCATCAGGTACACCCCGACCGCCCCGGTCCAGATACCGGCCTCCAGCCGGCCGGGACGGGTGCGGAGCCCCTGTATGACGATCGACAGGAGCATGAGTCCGAACGCCAGCAGGGTCGTGGTGTCGAGCACGCCGCGGTTGCAGAGCACGGCGGCCAGGCTCTGCGCGAGCCCCATCGAGGCGTAGATGGCGACGACGATCGCAACCGTCCAGAGCCACAGTCGGCGCTCTCTGGGGGACGCGAACAGCGAGGAAGCTTCGGCCATGGCACCGGATAGTTACGGAACCCGTGCCACCGGGCTCGAAGCGTCGGAATCGTGGGATCCGCCGGCGTTCGGTTGACGACGTGGCCCTGACCGCCCGCGACCCTGTACACGCGGCGCCGGGTCACGAGCACCGAGTGTACGGAACGGCCTCGCCTAGACCCGGAGTCGGACCATCTTGAGCGGGGGGCGGTCGTCCGCACTCGGAAAGTCCGCGTCGGGCCGAATCACGTCGAGCGCCTTGATCGGGCGGCCGTGCTTGATCGCGCAGCGGTGCAGGATGTCGTGCCAGGTGGTCTCGTCGACCTCGGCGACGTTGTTGGTGCAGTACAACAGCCCCTCGTCGGCCACGACCGCGAGCGCCGGTTTGAACAGGCTCTGGTAGTCGCGTAACAGGTCGACGACACCGAACGGGCCCTTGGCCAGCCGTGGAGGGTCGAGCACCACCACATCGAACTGCTCTGCCGCCAGCGTCGGAAACCTCGGGAGACGTCGGCCTCGATTCATCGTTGGCTGGCGCTGTCCGGCGAGTTGTCGCAGCGCAGGGAACAGGTCACTCTGCAACTCTGTCGAGATCCGGTGAACCTGATTGAGACGCGCGTTTGCTCGACCGACGGCGAGGCTCGAAGACGCGAAATCGACGTTCAGCGCCCGGGTGGCGCCAGCCACGGCCGCGGCCACCCCAACCCCGCAGGTGTAGGCGCAGAGGTTGAGCACCGTCCGGCCGTCGGCGTCCCCGGCTACGGCTCGTCGCAGCGCGCGCAGGTCGAGGAAGAGCCACGGATCCCGTCCTCGATGTCTGGCTCGAATCAGATGCCGAACTCCGCGTTCGACGCCGGTGCGCTCGGCCGTCGCCGCTGTCGCCATCGGTCCGTGGAGGCGGTTCCGGATCCGCGAGCCGGGTTCGCTTCGGTCGTTGTAGACGAGGTCAAGGCGAGGAACGTGTTCCGAGACCCAGGCGGCCGTCGTCTCGAGCGCTCCAGCGCTAGCCGGGGCATGAAATGTCTGTAGCAGTGCGAGGTCGCCGTAGCGGTCGAGGGTGACGCCAGGAACGCCCTCCTGCGTGCCGTGGAGCAGTCGGTAGCAGTTGGTCTGTTCTTCCCGCAGACGACCAAGTAGCGGCTGACGCCGTTCCAGCGCGTGGGTGAGGAGCGTCGCAAGAGTGGACGGGACCATGGCTGACCGAGTCTATAATCGCTGCACGCTCGAACACAGCCGAGGATCTGGACATGAGCGGTGACAAGACGTCTGAGGCGGAGAGTGGGTCTCGCAAGGGCGCCGGGCTCGCGATCGGTATCGGGGTTGGGGTGGCGCTCGGGGTCGCCATGGACAACATAGGGGCTGGTATCGGCATCGGCGTCGCCCTCGGAGTGGCGTTCGGTAGTGCCATGGCACGAGAAAAGACGTGAGCCGTCGACGACCCTTCTGGGTGACACTCGTCCTGGTGATCGGCGCGACCTTTGTGGGCCACGCGCAGCCGGCGTCGGTGACCCAGGCCGACGAGGACGCGCTGAAACGGCTGATTCCCGAAGCCGACCGTTTCGAGCTGATCGAGGAGCCGCTCCGGCACTTCCGGGCGTATCGTGAGTTGATGCCGGGCGGGGAGGCGCCGCTCGTCGGGCTCGCGTTCTTCACCACTGACCTCACCCCTCGTATCTATGCGTACAAGGGCCGGATTACGACGCTCGTCGGGATGGACACGGCCGGCACGCTGCTGGGCATCGAGGTCGTCCACCATTACGAGCCGTTCGGCTACTTCTCGATAGACCTGCCGAAGTTCCCGGCGCAGTTCAAGGGGCGGAGCATCCTCGAGCCGCTCGAGGTGGGCGGCGACATCGACGGGGTGTCGCGGGCCACCATCACCATGGAAGCGGCCACGCGGGCCATCAGACAGGGCGCCCGCCAGCTGGCTCGTGAAGTGCTCGCGGGCCAGTCCTCCGACCCCCAGCCCTGAGTTCACGCGTCGTCACATGATCGCCCTTCGCCGCCTCGTCGCCTTGACTCTTGTCGCGCTTCTGTGGGGTAGCGGACTCCTGGGTGCGGTGGCGGTGCAGCCCGAGTCGGGCGAACAAGCGGTGCCTCCACCACTCTCGCTCGACGATTTGGCCGCCCTCGACGCGTTGCTCGAAGAGGACACGGAAGAGGCCCCCGCCGACTTCGATCGCTCGGCGTTGGTCGACGTTGGCGCGCTGGGGCTCGTGCTGGCCTTCGCGGTGTTCAGCTTCGTCAAGAAGAGCGAGCGGCTGAAGATCGTGAGCCTGGTGGTCTCGGTGGCCTACCTCGGGTTCTACAAGGCCAGCCTGGTGTCGGTCGTCGACATCTTCGGGGCGATTCGCTGGAGCCTGCCCGCGTTTCAAGACGGTCAGGCGTATTACTTCCTGATCGTCTTCACGCTGGTGTCGACGGTGTTGTGGGGCCGTCTCTACTGCGGGCGCATCTGCGCGTTCGGGGCCCTGACGCAGCTGATGGACCGCATCATCCCGTCGCGATTTCGGGTCGAGCCGCCACCCTGGCTAGACCAGAAGCTGATCTACGCGAAGTATGTGGTGCTCGGCGGGGCCGTGCTCTACTTTCTGGCCAGTGGCGACACGCTGGTCTACCGCTACATCGAGCCGTTCTGGATGTTCACGCTGAATGGCAACGTCGTGATGTGGACGTTGCTCACCGCGCTGCTGCTGGCCACGGTGTTTGTGCGTAACCTCTATTGCCGGTATCTCTGCTCGGTCGGCGCCGGCCTCGGGTTGCTGTCGAACCTGACCGTCTTCCGCATCAAGCGGTGGAACGAGTGTTCGACCTGCAAGTTGTGCGAGAAGACCTGCGAATGGGGCGCCATCGATGGCCCCAAGATCCTCGTGAGCGAGTGCGTGCGGTGTGACGACTGCGAGCGGCTCTACGCCGACGAGGACAAGTGTCCCCACTGGCTGATCCAGAAGCGCCAGGCCGCTCTCGCGGCGACACGGGGCTGACGCCCGAGGACCGCTAGTCGGCCGGAGCCTGCTTCGGATCGGGCGCTTGCATCGCCCTGTAGCCATACCAGGCGGCGCCGCCCAGCAGCAGCGCGAGCAGCATCCAGCGCATGGCGCCGGTGAACATCGCTTGGCTGAAGGCGGTCCAGGTGATGTCGAACTGGGTCAGCACCCCCCACCGCTCGGTCATCCAGTGCCAGCTCGTGTGCGCGACCAGCGCCGACAGGATAATGGTGCCAATCCGTTCCGCCACGACGTAACGGAATAGCAGGCTCAGGGCGGGGACGAGGACGACCAGCACGAGGAGCTGGCCGAGCTCCACGCCGATGTTGAACGCCAGCAGCGACGTGAGGAGGTGCGAGCCGGCGAACTGGAGCGTTTCCCGGAGCGCGAACGAGAACCCGAAGCCGTGCACCAGGCCAAAGACGAAGGTGATGGCCCAGCGACGCTGGACCTGCGCGCCGACGATGTTCTCGAACGCCATGTAAACGATGGACATGGCGATGAGGGTCTCCACCAGTGGTGGGAACCACAGGGCGTCGGGGGCGAGATCGTAGGCCGAGGCGATCAGGGTGACTGAGTGCGCGACGGTGAAGGCGGTCACGATGATGGCGAGGGGCCGCAGCTTGCGGAAGGGAATGACCAGGCAGGCCAGAAACAGCAGATGGTCGATGCCGTCGAGGATGTGCTCGAACCCCATCGCCACGAACCGGAACGCCGCCTGGTGCCACCGGGGATCGAGACGCACGATGCCGGGGTCGCCCCGGAGCTCGAACGCGCGTTCGGGGGTGTCCGGCGCCAGGAACCTGAGAACGGTGATGACCTGCAGCCCCATTCGCTCGAGGCTGGGCTGGATCGAGAAGTCGGACTGGTCGGACTGGATGTCGTAGTCGAATAGCACGTCGAGCACGGCCTGTTGCCAGGGCAGCTGCGTGGCGCGTCCGTTCGCGCCCGG
>CAJWMX010000203.1 GCA_913043805.1 uncultured Acidobacteriota bacterium
TGGGGCTGGCTGCGGGAGCCTCCGTCTACCCATTCGTCTGGAACATCCTTTTGGCTGCCCGCTCCGAGGGCCTCGCAGGCGTGGTCACCAACGCGGTGGTCCCCGTCGAGGCCGAGGCGGTTTCGCTCCTCGGGCTACCGGAAACCCACGCAATCGCGGCGATGGTCCCGCTGGGCTTCCCTGAACGCCCACTGAGTCGGTTGACACGGAAACCGGTCGAGAACTTCACGACGATCGACAGGTTCGACGGACAACCGCTGGCCTGAGATCCGGTGGCTCTCCCCGCCCACCTAGACCAACCGAAGTCACCGCTGCAGAAGGTCGGCCAGATCGGTCGGAATACGATGCCGACCTCATGCGTTGGGGAATCGTCGGGCACGGTGGAATCGCGCCGACCTTCATCGAGGCGGCCCGGGGAGTCGGCCACGATCTGGTCGCAGTCGCCGGCCGGGATGCCTCCCGGGCTTCGGACTTTGCGCGGGATCACGCCATCGGGTGGTCAACCGACGACCTCCGCGACCTAGCAGGCCGGGTGGAGGCTGCCTACGTCTGCACCCCGCACGATGGCCACCGAGACGCCTCGATCACCCTGCTGGAAGCCAATGTCCCCGTGCTGTGCGAGAAGCCTTTGGGCGTCAATGCCCATCAGGTCGAGCAGATGGTCGAGGCATCCCGGGTCTCGGGGACCCTCTTGATGGAAGCAATGTGGACCCGACACCTCCCGGTCATGGCCGCCTGTGGCGACTGGATTCGGCAGGGCCGTCTCGGGAATGTCCAGATGGTCGAGGCGGACTTCGGCTTCGTCGCGCCCTACACACCCAGCGGCCGCCTCTGGTCAACCAACTCGGCGGGGGGCAGCCTCCTCGACGTTGGGATCTATCCGTTGACCATGGCTGATCTGGCGTACAAAAGCCTTCCGCTGTCGTTCGAAGCCGACGCGGTGATGTCCCCCACCGGTGTCGACGCCCGCATCTCCGTGACCGCCAAGTATCCGAACGGTGGCTCGGCCATTCTCAGATCGGCCATCGACCTTGATCTAGGCCAAGGCGCGCGCATAGTCGGGACCGAGGGGCGGATCGAAATCCCTGACTTCTGGCAGGCCGAGAGGGCGACCCTCTTCTCCGCGGTCGGCGAGAAGGTCGACGAGGTGGAGCACCCCCATCGAATCAACGGCTTCGAGTACCAGATCACCGAGATGGCCCGATGCCTGGACTACGGAACGATCGAGAGTCCCGTGATCCCCCACGCCCGGTCGGCTGCCCTGGCCGACCTGATGGACCAGATCCGTTCTCATGTGGGCGTCGTGTACCCCGCCGACACCGAGGCCGTCTTGTGACAGGGACCCTCCCCACCCTCCCGAAGGTGATCCAAGGTGCAACCCCGCTCTTCGGCTCGACGCTGGTCGCCGAGCCAAATCAACTCCTTGATGAGGTTCACCAGGCCGGCGTGACCGCATTCGACTCCGGGCTGGTCTACGCCGACGAGGACGGCACCTGCGACGGAAGACTGGGCGCCTGGGTAGCCAGTCGCGGAGTTCGCGACTCGGTCCTGCTGATCGGCAAGGGGTGCCATCCCGGCCCCCCGGACTGGTCCGCCTCCCGGGTCAACCCCCAGGCTGTGGCCGTAGACATCGCCCTGACCCTCGACCGGATGGGCACCGACCGAATCGACCTCTGGCTGTTCCACCGGGACAATGCCGACGTTCCGGTAGGGGAACTGGTCGACGCTGCACAACGCGAGGTGGCCGCCGGCCGGATTGACGCGTGGGGGGTCTCCAACTGGTCAACCGACCGCTTCCTAGCGGCCCGCGCAGTAGCGGACGGCGCGCCTCCCATGGCGACCAGTCCCCAGTTCTCCCTAGTGGACCAACTCGACGCTCCGTGGCCCGACGTCACCACCGTCTCCGGCTCCGACCACCTAGCGGACCGGAACCGCCTCGCCGCCGCAGACGTGTCGGTCATCTGCTGGTCACCCCTGGCCGGAGGGTTCCTTACCGCCACGCACCAGCCCGGGAGCGCCAACGATCCCGAGACGACCCGGTGCTACGACTCGCCCGGGAACCGGGGCCGTCGGAACCGGTGCCTCCATCTGGCCGAAACGAAGGGTTGCAGTCCGGAACAGGTAGCCATCGCCTACGTGGCGGCGGCCCCGTTCCGATCACACGTCGTCTGCGCGGCACGCGTTGGCCAGGAAGCGGCTGCGAACCTCGCAGCCACGCTGGTCGACCTCGACGACGGAGAACGACATTGGCTCGAGGAAGGCCCCTCGGCCAGTCAGCCACCGAATGGGCATGGAGACGCCGCCAGAGAGCCAGCGCCACAGACCTGACTCGGCGACCCCGAGCGCTGGTTCCCAGGTGCCCGGCTCGGTTCGCGTCCTCCAGGTCGATCCATCGGGATCGACCACTACGCCGAGTTCACCTGAAGCCGGGTCCGAAATGAAGACCTATCGCTAGTGCGCCGGGGGCCAGCGGCACGAGCCCGCCCCGGGTTGGTGAATCGGTAGCGACGACCCGTCCGTTCGACGCCCAAACCACCGCAGTTCCGTCACTGCAACTAGAGCAGTCCAAGCGCCGGGACCTCTAGGTGATCACGCAGTTGGGTGAGGAACCGACCGGCGTCGCCGCCATCGACAACCCGGTGATCAAAGGTCGCCGATAGCGTTATCACCGGCACCTCAACCGAATTGCCGTCGCGCAGGTACACAGTTGGGCGAGACCGTCCCGGCGCGATGATGGCAGTCGTGCCAACCGGAAGGATCGGGGTGCCCTGCTCCAAGCCGACGGCCCCGACGTTGTTGAGAGTGCAAGTCGCCCCGGCAAGTTCTTCAGGGTGGACGGTGCGTTCCCTGGCCGCCAAGGCCAGCCGCTGGATCTCAGCGGCCACCTCATCAACGCTGCGCTGGTCAGCGTGTCGGACGACGGGCACGATGAGGCCGTCAGGGGTATCGACGGCGACACCGATGTCGAAGCGATCGAAGATCACGAGTTCACCCGCATCCGCATCGAGGCGAGCGTTCATCCGGGGGTGCTCGCGCAACACCGGGACGAGCAGGTACATGACCAACGCGTCGAGTGGCATCGGTCGCCCCGAGCGGCCCTTGAGCGCGGCACGAGTCTCGAGGAGGGCGGTCGCGTCGACGTCGACCATCGAGGTGAACTGGGGGATGGTGGTCGCCGACTCAGTCAAGTGCCGGCCAATCGATCGGCGCAGCGGGGAGAGTCGTTCGCGTCGTTGCCCGCCACTGGCCGGATCCGGCGCGGCAACCTGGTGTAGGTCGTCGAGCACGACTACACCTCCCGGGCCGGAGCCAGCCAAGGAGTGAAGGTCGATTCCTCGCTCGCGGGCGACTCGGCGGACCTTAGGCATAGCGAGGACCGAGCCACTACCACCCGGTAGGGAGTCGTGGATTCGTGCCACGGGTGGGACCGAAGCAGCATTCGCGCGAGCGGCAACTTCAATATCGGATCGGGTGATCTCACCCCCGTGGCCGGAGCCCATAATCTCCCCGGTCGCGACCCCGAGTCCGTCGGCAAGGCGCCGCAGGAGTGGTGACCGAACCTGGCCTCTTGCCCCGGCACCCGACGCAAGCGAGGCCTCCTCGGCGACCGCAATGCTCGGCGCTTGGGATGCTGGCCCGGCCAAGGCCGACTCCCCCAGTACGCCGACAACTATCAACGGTTGCCCCACCTCGATAGTGGCGCCGACCTCGCCACCGAGTGCCAGAACGGTTCCTGCGTAGGGCGTCGTCATCTCGACCACCGACTTGTCGGTCTCGATGGAACAGATGGGCTGGTCGAGGCTGACCTCGTCGCCGACGGCGACGATCCACTCCACGATCTCGGCCTGCACCATGGTGTCACTGACCGCAGGAAGCAGGAAGGTCGAGGCCACGGCTCAACCCCGCATCGCGCGACGCACGCCGGAGGCGATGCGGTCGGCGGAGATCACCGACTGAGGTTCGAGCTGAGTCGGACCCCAGAAGACGTCCATGTGACCGACCCGTACCGGTGGCGTGTCGAGGAAATACGCCCCCTGCTCGGTGACGGCAGCCACTATCTCAGCACCGAAGCCTCCGGTGAGGTGGGCCTCGTGGGCGACGACGAGACGGCCGGTCTTCTCCACCGATGTCATCACCGCGTCCCGGTCCCACGGGTAGATGGTGCGCAGATCGATGACCTCGGTGGACACGCCCTCGGCCATCAGCAGGTGGGCCGCCTCCTCGGCCGCTTGCACAGGCGGGCCCCACCCGACGACAGTGACGTCAGATCCGTCACAACGGACTGCCGCCCGCCCGATTGGAATCTCGTAGTGATCAACGGGCACCTCGCCGTAGAGACCTCGGTAGAGGGCGATCGGTTCGAAGAACATGACCGGGTCGGGGCTCCGGAGTGCACTGGCCATAAGCCCCTTGGCGTCGTAGGGGGTGGACGGGTACACGACGGTTAGTCCTGGAGCGTGGGCGAAGTAGGTCTCGGGCGAGTCGGTGTGGAACTCGTACGCCCCGGTGTTGGTACCTACGGGCAAGCGGATCACGATCGGCGCAGTCATATGGCCGCGGTAACGCCACCGAATGCGGCCCACATGACCGATGACCTGATCGAAGGCCGGATACACGAATCCGGCGAACTCCATCTCCGCAACAGGACGTAGGCCGTTCATGGCCATGCCCACCGACGCGCCGATAATGCCGGTTTCACACAGTGGTGTGTCGATCACTCGGTCGGGACCGAAACGCTCGAGCATGTTCTCGGTAACGCGAAAGACGCCGCCTTCGAGTCCAACGTCCTCGCCGAGCACGACGAGCGTCTCGTCGCATTCGAACGCGTCGATCAGCGTCATGTTTATGGCCTCGGTGAGGTCGACCCGTTTGGTTTCGCCCGTCGGTTCCGGCTCGGGTCCGATCTGCCAGATCTCCTCGATGGGAACCTCAGTACGTGACTCGCCCAGGTCGTCCTGCTCGCGATGGAGCTGGTCGAGGAGGTGTGCAGGGATGCGATCGAAGAGGTGGCGAGGCGAGTAGTCGCGACCAACGCCTGGGCGAGCCTCGAGTTCGTCGATGACGGACTCGAGGCAGACAGAAAGCGACTCGCTCATCGCCTCTTCCTGCGCCGGATCCCATAGGCCTTTGTTCTGGAGGAAGATTCGCATGCGAAGGATGGGGTCTTTGGCTCTCCAGACAGCCTCTTCATCCTCTGTCCGGTAGACGGGCGTGCCGTCGTAGGTCGAATGCGGCGCATACCGATAGGTGTGCATCTCTATGAAGGTTGGGCCGTCGCCCGCCGCGGCACGCGCCACTGCTTCGGAGGTGGCTTGGTACATCGCGAGTGGGTCCATGCCGTCCACACGTTCGCCTGGGAACCCGTAGGCCGAGGCCTTGTGTGCGAGCGTCTCTGCTGCCGTCTGCTTGTCGACCTTGGTCGACTGGGCCACCTGGTTGTTCTGGCAGAGGAACACGGTGGGTGTCTTCCAGACGCCGGCGAAGTTCATCGCTGCGTGGAAGTCGGACTCGGAGGTGGCACCGTCGCCGAAGACCACCATATTTACGGTGTCTTCGCCTCGCAGTCTGCTGGCATAGCCGAACCCAACCGCGTGCGGAAGATGTGTGCCGATGGTCGCGTTGAGTCGAGTGATCCGATAACGGTTCACATCCCAGATGTCGTCGTCATCTGGAATCCCGAGCCAGAAGCCGACAGCACTCTGAAGGTCCATCCCACGCGCTACCCACAGTCCCAACTCCCGGTACGCAGTGAAGATCCAATCAGTTGAGCGAAGAGCAAGAGCGGCCCCCACGTGAGCTTCCTGTCCGCTCACCTGGTAGTAGGCGGGCATACGGCCCTGTCGTTGCAGGTTCAGCAACTTTTC
>CAJWMX010000204.1 GCA_913043805.1 uncultured Acidobacteriota bacterium
CAGAGCCGTCAAGACGAGGGCGTTGACCGAGCGATAGCGGTCCGATGCCGGGTCGACGAGCTGTCGCATCCGTCGAAGCAGGTCGGCTGGGACCGTGACGAGCAGCGCTTCATCCGTCATACCGGCATATTTATATAATTTAAATATTTAAAACATATAAATATATTCTCGTGATTGCGAGGTCCATCACGGTGGTGACAGCCTCCACGCTCGCGCTGTGGACCTGGGCCCACTACAATGCCAGGTGCGATCTGAGGGGGAACGAATGAGGACGCGACTGACATTCGGCGGGCTCGCGCTCGCGGCCATCGGACTGGCCGCCTGCGGTGGTGCGGTGAACGAGGCTGGTGACGGCGCTCCCGCGCCCGTGTTCGACGAGTCGTCGCGACCGCCAACCATCCAGTTGGTGGCCGATCCGGTCACGATGCCGTCGCTGACCATGCAGGACCTCGATGGTCAGCTCATCACGACCGATGACCTCAAGGGGAAAGTCACGCTCGTCAACTTCTGGGCCACCTGGTGCGGCCCGTGTCGCGCCGAGATTCCCGATCTGATCAAACTGCAGGATCGATACCCTGACCAGATGCTCGTCATCGGAGTGTCGACCGACGAGGGTGGGGTGGCGATCGTCGAGGACTTCGCGACCGAGTACGGGATCAACTATCCGATCGTCATGGCGACCCCGGAGATCCGGCGGGCGTTTCCGGGAGTGACCGCGCTGCCGACCTCATTCGTCGTCGATCCCGAGGGACGCGTCGTGCAGACCCACGTGGGCTTGATCAATCCTGGTATCTTCGAGCAGGAAACCCGTTTCTTGACCGCGCTGGATACCAGCATCACGGTCGACCTGGTCGAGGAGAATCGTCTCGGCCGACTCGTCAACGCGGCTCACGCTACGGAGATTCCGGGCCTCGACCTAAGCGGGTTGACGTCCGCGCAGCGCGAGATCGCGCTTCAGCGCCTGAACGAAGAGATGTGCGACTGCGGCTGTGGGCTGACACTCGCGCAGTGCCGCATCAACGACCCGTCCTGCGGCTTCAGCCTTCCGCTGGCCGAGGAACTCGTCGAATCGATCGTCAGCGCCGACTAGCTACGTTCTGATGGGTTCCGGCTTCTCGATCAGCGGCGCGTCCACCGGTGTCTGCACCCCTTCGCCTGCGGGTTCGCTGCCGAACAGCTGTCGCAGGCCCCGCGTCACGTCGTCCAGGATCAGATAGGACGCCGGCACCAGAATCAGCGTGATGAAGGTGGCGAAGACCACCCCGAAGGCGAGAGACACCGCCATCGGCACGAGGAACTGCGCCTCGAAGCTGCGCTCGAGCATCAGCGGCATCAGTCCGACGAAGGTGGTGAGCGAGGTGAGCAGGATCGGACGGAACCGGCCCTCTCCCGCCTCGCGTAGCGCGGTGTGCAGGTCACCCAGGCGCCCACGGCGCCGGTTGATCGAATCGACCATGACCAAGCTGTCGTTGACCACCACCCCGGTGAGCGCCACCAGGCCGAACATCGACATCATGGTGACGTCCAGATCCAGCAGGATGTGTCCCCACACCGCGCCGACGAGTCCGAACGGGATCGCGCTCATGATGATGAGCGGCTGCGCGTACGACCGTAGCGGTACCGCGAGCAGCGCGAAGATCAAGAGCACGGCGAGCAAGAAGCCCCGCTGGAGGCCACCGACCGCATCACGCTGTTCGGCCTGGGCACCCTCGAACGAGTAGCTCACCCCCGGATAGTTCACGAGGATGGCGGGCAGGATGTTGGTGTCGAGATCCGTGATGACGTCCTGTGACGACGTCACGGTGGCATCGACGGCGGCGGTGACGTTGACCGCCCGCTGGCGGTCCACCCGGGTGATCGCGGCGAATCCCCGACCTGGCTCTACCTCGGCGACCTGGCGAAACGGCACCTCGCCGCCGTCCGGGGTCCGGATCCGCATGTTGTCCAGATCTCCCAGTGAGCGACGCTCCTCCTCTGGATAGCGAACCATGACCCGGACGTCGTCGCGGCCGCGCTGAATCCGCTGCGCCTCTTCGCCGTAGAACGCCTGACGCACCTGCCGGCCCAGGTCCTGGAGCGTCAGCCCGAGCGTCTCGGCCGCCGGCTTGATCCCCAGCTTCATCTCCTGCTTGCCTTGCCGGAACGAATCCGAGATGTCGAAGACCCCGGAGTAGGAGAGCAGCGACGCCTGCACCGCATCGGCCGCGGCGCGAAGCTCATCGATGTTGCTGCCGGTCAGCTGCACGTCGACGTCGTCGCCCGGCGTCATCATCGTGGCGGTGTACTTCACCTGGGTCGCCTCGGGGATGACCCCGGTCAGCTCGCGCCAGCGATTGCCCAGCATCTCGCTGGTCATCGTCCGGTTCTCGGACTGCGCCAACTCGATCGTGACTTCACCCAGGTTGGCCGCCGACAGGTTGATGATCGGACCTATCGGGCCGCCTCCCTGCGCTGCCATCGGCTGGTCGCCGATTGAGGAATACACATGTCGGAACGGGTCGGCTCCATCCCGGGCCATCAGCTCCCGACGCAGCCGCTCGGCGCCGTCCTCGAGCCGGCGGATTGCGCTGGAGGTGCCGCTGGCCGGCGTGCCCTGGGGCATCGTGATCGCGGCCGAGACGAAGTCCGCCTCGATGTTCGGGAAGAACTGGAAGTTGGCCCATCCGCCGAGCACCATACCGACGGTGACGATCAGGGTGGCCATCCCCACCGCGGCGGTCGAGTAGCGCCATCTGAGCGCCGTCTCGAGCGACGGACGATAGACCCGGCGGATCCACCAGCGAAGCCCGCCGGTGAAGAGCCCCTGGAACCGCTGCCACAGTCCACGACGGGGTTTCGCCTTCGGTAGATGCGATAGATGGGCCGGAAGGATCTGCAGCGACTCCACCAGCGAGAACAGCAGGCAGGGGATGACGACCAACGGGATGACTCGGAAGATCTTCCCCATCATGCCCGGCACCATCATGAGCGGCACGAAGGCGGCCACGCTGGTCAGCACCGCGAAGATCACCGGCTTGGAGATTTCCTGGGCCCCTTCGATCGCGCCCCGAAGTCCCTCGCCGTGCCGTTCCTGATGGGTGTAGATGTTCTCACCCACGACGATCGCATCGTCGACGACGATGCCCAGCACCAGGATGAACGCGAAGAGCGAGATCTCGTTGATGGAGACGTCGAGCCCCGGCATCAGCCAGAGCGCGCCGAGGAACGAGATGGGAATCCCGAGACTGGTCCACAGCGCGAGCCGCAGCTCTAGGAACAACGTCAGCACCAGGAACACGAGCACGAATCCGGTGGCGCCGTTGCGGAGCAACTGGCTCAAGCGGCTCTGGAGAATCTGCGCCTGGTCCTGCCAGGTGGTGAGCTTGATTCCCGCGGGCAGCCATCCCGCCGAATCGGCGACGTAGTCGTGGACCACGTTGGCGATGTCGAGCGCACTCTGTTCGCCAGTGCGGAACACCGACACCAACACGGAGGGTTCGACGTCGAACCGCGCCATCTGATCGGTTTCGGCAAAGCCGTCGATGACCGTGGCGACCTCGCCGAGGAGGAGACGGCTGCCGTCCGGGCGGGTCCACAGCACCAGCTCTTCGTACTCATTGCCCCGGTAGGCCTGGCCGATCGTACGAAGGAGGATCTCTCCGCCTTCGGTCCGGACCGATCCTCCCGGAAGGTCGAGCGACGAACGTCGGACGGCGTCGGCGACCTGGTCGAACGACAGGTTGTGTCGCCGGAGCGCCGACTCCGACACCTCGATCGAGATCTCATACGGCCGGGCATTCACCAGATCGACCTGCGTGATTTCCGGGAACGCCGACAGGTCGTCCCGTACCCGTTCGGCGACGGTCTTCAGCGTGCCCTCGTCGGTGGGGCCGGAGACGGCGACATCGATCACGCCCCGCCTCGAGGTGAGCTCGCGGACCACCGGCTTCTCGGTCTCGACCGGGAAGGTGTCGATCGCGTCGACGTTGCTCTTGACGTCGTCGACCACCTTCCGCGCGTCGGCGCTAAGCTCGAGCTCGATCCTGACGGTGCCGATACCCTCAGCCGCGGTCGAGGTGATCCGCTTGATGCCGTCGACCCCCTGGACCGCCTCCTCGATTCTGACGTTGACCGCTTCCTCGACCTCCTCGGGCGCCGCGCCGAGATACGGCACCTCGATGGTGATCATGTCGAGCGAGAACTCCGGGAAGACCTCCTGCTTGACGGTGAAGGCGGAGATCGCCCCGCTGACGATGATGAACACCATCAAAAGGTTCGCGGCGACGGTATTGCGCGCGAACCAGTCGATGACCCGGTTCATGGGCGCCTCCGGTCGGTAGCCGCGTCGACCACCTGGGCGGCCTGGGCGTCGACCGCGTTTCGCAGGGTGCTGACCACCTCATGAAGCAGCTCGGGCAGCTGGTCGACCGGTCCGTCGACCTTCACCGTCTCGAGGAAGGAGCCGCTCGCCACGTCGAGCAGCCGCGCGGTCAGCCGCAACTGACCCGCCACCTGCTGAAAGCCGCCGCTGATCAGCCAGACGGCCTGTCGGGAGGCGGCGGCGGGCAGCGCCGCTGCTTCGTCGACCTGGCCGTCGAGCGGCACGACCGCCACGCCCGTCAACTCGCCGAGTCCGCCTGCCACCGCGGCCGCGATCGCCTGCTGAATCCGGGCGTCCTCCGGATCACGGGAGATATTGGCGAACTGGGCCACCGCGACCCCCGGCCGCCGACCCATGCCCACCCGTTCGGACGGCGCGTCTGCCGCCGGGGCCGTGCCGCCCAGGTCGAGCTCGGTGCGGAGCTGTTCGACCAGCGCGTCGGTCAGTGACCCGAGGTCATCGACCGAGCCGTCGAGCTTGAGCGAGTCCTGGAGTGTACCGTCAGGCACGGCGAGCACCCGGCCGGTGAGTCGCAGCTGGTTGCCGAGTCGCTGAAAGCCGCCTCCAATCAACCAGCGGGCATTCCGGCCCGCTGCGGCCTCGAGCGCTGTCGCCTCACTGTTGGCCGCCAGCGAGACGATGTCGAGGCCAACCGTGTCTAAGGCGGTGCGCAGGACGTCGCCGATCTCATCCGCGATGCTGGCGTTGGCCGGGCTCCGGGAGAGGTTGGCGAACGGCAGCACCGCGACCCGCGGCCGCGCGGCGGACGATACCTCGAGGGCATCAGGCGCGGGCGCGCCCGCCGGCGCCTGGGCTCGAGATGGCGGATCCGCCGCAGGTGCCGGCGCCGCCGGAGCGGCCGGTGCGGGTTCGGCGGGTGGTGCGGGGGCGGCCGGCGGGGCGGATGTCACGGCTGGCGCGGTTCGCTCTCCAGCCTGTGCGCGGCGTCCGCGCTGGGCGCCCGGGCCCGGCCCCCCAGGGCCACGCCGGCCCGCCGGCCGTCCGGCTCGCTCCGCTCGAGCCGGCCCGCGCCGGGGCGACTCGGAGGCCGCGGGTGGACTTGCGGTCTCGTCCTCGCCATCGGTGTTCTGCAGCGCCGCGATCTGGTTGCGTATCGCCGCGATCTGCTCCTCCCGGCTCATCGACGGGTCGAGGACCAGCCGGTCCGAGGATGATTCGCGGGCCGCCCGGGCTGGCCGTTCGCGTGTTGGTGGCGTCGCCGCGGCCGATCGCTCGGCTGGTGGCGCCGCCGCGGGTCGCGCCTCCGGCGCTGGCGCGGGTGCGCTGTCCGGCTCGGTCGCCGCGGCTTCCGGAGCCGGCTGACCCGCTGGTGTCGGCCCCGCCGCCATGGGGGCGCCGTCGTCCCCGATCACGCGCACGGTCATCCCGTCGGTGACCGTATCGAGAGCCGAGATACAGACGACCTCACCTTCAGTCAGACCGCTGCTGATGAGGACACTGTCGGTGGTCGAGCGCAGCACCTCGATATCGCGGAAGCGG
>CAJWMX010000205.1 GCA_913043805.1 uncultured Acidobacteriota bacterium
CGGTGGATGTCCAACCGCACTACTTCGGCGGGTTGATCAACAAGGTCGATCTCGTGATCGACCATCATCCCGAACGAGCCGGCTACAGCGCGGCCTTCAAGGACATCCGCCCGGACTACGGCTCGACGTGCACGATCCTCACCGAGCACCTGCGCGCCGTCGACGTGAACATCTCCGAGCGGACCGCCACGGCCATGCTCTACGCCATCAAGTCCGACACCCTGTTCCTCTCGCGCCAGACCCATGAACCGGATCTGGACGCGTTCAGGTTCCTGTATCCGCTGGCCAACGCGGCATTGGTTCGGAAGATGGAGGGCGCCGAGACCACCATCGAGCGGCTTGGCTGCATCGCCGACGCGGTACGTCAGGGCGCGGCGGGCCAGACGCTCTACACCACGCACCTGGGCGAAGTCGCCCGGGAGGATCTGATCGCCTACGTCGCCGACTTCCTCTTGCAGGTCGAGGAGATCAAGTGGTCGATCGTCTCCGGCATCGTGCACGGGGACGTCGTGATCTCGGTGCGCAACCTGGGGACCACTCGCCACGCCGGTGAGTTCGTGAAACAGAACTTCGGCGATATCGGGAGCGCTGGCGGGCATCGTGCAATGGCCAAGGCCGTTGCCCCGGTGACTCGCTTCACCGAGAAGTTCGGAACCACCGCGTCCGAACGGGTCGTCGAGATCCTCGACCGCCTCGGCCGCGACTTTCTGGGAGCCCCCGCCTCGTCTGAGCGGGGTGCGAGCACGCCGGTTACGACCGGGACATCGCCGCCGACTCGATCCGCTCCCCGCTAGCGCCGACGACCGGCCCGACGAACTGCCGGTGTCCGTCGTCGAACCCGCGCTCCTGCAGTTCGGCCAGCGTATGTGTCCGGTCGGATCGCGGGTCGTAGCAGCCGCGGAAGTCGAACGGGCCTACGGGGTTGTTAACGGGGCGAATCTCGAACGTCGCCTTGAAGCACGAGGCCCGGGCGCGCAGCGCGTCACGCTCGGCCGTCGCCTCGAGCGTGGCCAGCGTCTCTCCCAGCCGTCCGCGCCCGTCGCGACGGCTCGGCGCCAGCTGCCGTGAACCGGCTGGCGGCGCCAGCGCGGACACGAAGATCACCTGTTCGGCTCCGGCCCGGGCCACCTCATCGAGCACCCGCCCGATGCTCTCCGGCCGGTCGCAGAGTCGATGCGTCTCGCCCCGCCACACGGTCCGTGATCCGAAGCGCACCGGCCACGGCTCGGTCAGCGCCGGCAAGCTGAGCGCGGCCGCGAACGCATCGAAGCCATGCCGCTGCGCCTCGCCCGCCAGGTCAATCCGCTCCAGTGCCCGGTCTTCCGACTCCCCACCCGGCGGGTCGCTCTGCTTGAGCAGCGCGAACACCAGGTCCCGTCGCGCATCGAGATCATGGGTGACCACGAGCAGCTCGCGGAAGCCCGGTTGGCCGAGATTCTCCTTCAGCAAGTCGGTGAACCGCTGGCCGAGATCGGCCGGCCCGGGCCGGGCGATGGAGGCCGCTCCGCGCATCAGCTGCCACAACCCGTCGGCCAGCCACCCGCGCGCCGCCAGCACGTCGACCGGCGTACCGACCAGCGACCACCAGAACCCGCTCCGCGTGCGGCGCCGCCGCCCTCCTCGCATCCACACCCGCACGGCCGCGGTGGCGAGCACCCCCAGCAGCCCGACGAGCCCGAACACGACGATACGGGGGAGCCAGGTCGGCAGGATGGCCGGCGCGAAGACCCACTCGACAAGCTGTCCGAATCCCGTGGTCAGCCAGACATCCCCGCCGACTCCGAGGATGCGCAACAGATATGCCACTGGATAGACGGCGGCTGCCGCCACGACCCCCACCATCGGCAAGACGACGGCCGCCAGGGTCACCGCCAGCACCCAGGCCGCCATCCGGAGCGCGACGCGCCATCGATACAACCGTTCGGTCCCGGAGCCGTCCCAGAGCCCCCCGGACGCCCAGAGACGTTCGGCGCCGTCGACCGCGGCGAAGGCCGCGCCGACCACGCCGATACCGCGCCCCGCCACGAGATCGACCTTGACGCCCGCCTCGTGCAACGCGCGCACGACGCCGGCATGATAGGCACCGGCCGTTCCGGTCCCGGTCAGGACGAGCGCCGTACGACGATGCGGGGAATAGCCGGTGTCGGCAGGTGGGGTCGACGCGGGGGGCGTCGATTCGGCGGTCACCAGGTGGTCACTCGCCGTGGATGGTCACGAGCCTGACGAGCTCGAACTCGCGGGTGCCGTTCGGCGTCGGCACCTCGACTTCGTCGCCCTCTTCCTTGCCCATCAGGGCGCGACCGATCGGAGACGCGGTCGAGATCCACCCCTTTTCAGGGTCGGCATCCTCTGGCATCACGAGCTGGTAGACGACCTCCGAGCCACCAGCCTCCTCCAGATGCACGGTCGAACCAAAGGCGGCCCGGTCGTCCGGAATCCGGTCGAGGTTCATCAACGACAACTCAGCCACGCGCTTGTGCAGCATGGCGAGCCGCGCCTGCACAAACGACTGACGCTCCTTCGCCGCCTGATACTCGGCGTTCTCTCGGAGATCGCCAAGCTCGCGCGCTCGCTTGATCTCTTTGGGGAGCTCGCTGTTGAGCTCCCGCTTCAACTCGCCGATCTCGGCCTCGAACCGCTTGATCAGTTCCGCCTTCATGGGTGATCCAATCATGGCCCCACGCACGGTGGACCAAACCGTTACCATAGCACACTGTCAGGCTGCGGCTGGCGTCGCACCACGGCGCCGCCGCCCCCCTCGAGACCAAGCCGTGGAGCGCATCACCAGCCGTCGCAACGCCATCGTCAGCCGCTGTCGCGACGCGGCTCGCGCCGCCACGCCAGAGAGCCCGATCCTGCTCGAAGGCAGGCGCCTGGTCGACGAGGCCCTGGCGGCCGACCTGCCATTGGAAGTGGCGCTTGTCACGGCCGACACGGCCGAGACGGAGGAGCAGGCCGCTCGACTTCAACGGCTCGACCGGGTCACGCGGCTGATCCAGGTATCTGCTCCCGTCATGGCCGCCGCGAGCCCGGCGGCGAGCCCGAGCGGACTCCTCGCGCTGGCCCCGCGGCCGGACCTCACTCTCGAGACCGTCCTGGCCGGCACGGTGCCGCTGGTGGTCGCCCTCGTCGGGGTCCAGGACCCCGGCAACACGGGAGCGGTGATCCGCACGGTCGAAGCAGGTGGCGCCACCGGAGTGGTGACGGTGGGCGGCGCCGATCCGCTCGGATGGAAAGCGTTACGCGGCGCCATGGGCAGCACGCTGCGGGTGCCGGTGACACGCGCCTCCGATGTCGCGACGCTGGCGGCGGCCGCCCGCTCCCGAGGGCTCCGCACACTGGCGGCGGTGCCGCGAGGGGCGACGCCGATCACTGAAGCGGACCTCACGCATCCCAGCCTGCTCTACTTTGGTGGCGAGGGCGGATTCGACCTCGATGGTCTCGGCGGTGTAGAGGAACGGATCTCGATCCCGATGCGCCCGCCGGTCGACTCGCTCAACCTGGCGGTCGCGTCGGCGCTCGTCGTGTACGAGGCGGCCCGGCAACGCGACCGCAGACTGGTGGACACCGCATGAGCGGCTCACTCTTCGACGACCCGGCCGTGACCCCGCCGCCCACCGATGGCCCGCTCGCCGACCGGATGCGTCCACGACACTTTGACGAACTGGTCGGCCAGAAACAGCTGCTGGGGCCCGACCGCCCCCTGCGGCAAGCCATCGAGCGGGACACGCTGCAATCGATCATCTTGTGGGGACCGCCGGGGAGCGGCAAGACGACACTGGCCCGGTTGATCGCGGCGACGACCGCGTCGAGGTTCGTGGCGTTCAGTGCCGTCCTCTCCGGGATCAAGGAGATCCGCGCGGTGATGGCCGAAGCCGAACACGCGCGGCGCCTCGGGTCGCGGCGCACCATCCTGTTTGTCGATGAGATTCATCGCTTCAACAAGGCGCAGCAGGACGCATTCCTGCCCCGCGTCGAAGCCGGCGACATCGTGCTGGTCGGAGCCACGACCGAGAACCCGTCGTTCGAAGTCAACGCCGCGCTGCTGTCCCGCTCGCAGGTCTATGTCCTCGAACCGCTGCATGGCGAGGCGGTGGTGACGCTGCTGGAGCGCGCCCTGGCCGACGAAGAGCGCGGCCTCGGCAAGGCGCCGCTCCGGGTGGATGCGGAGGCGCTCACGGCGATCGCCACCCACGCCAACGGAGATGCCCGCGTCGCGCTCAACCTGCTCGAGCTCGGCGCGGCGGCGGCCGCAGCCCAGCACCCCACCGCCGACCACGAGGCGCACCTGAGCCTGGAGCTCCTGTCCGAGGTGGCGCAGCGACGCGCACTGCTCTACGACAAGACCGGCGAGGAGCACTACAACCTGATCTCGGCCCTGCACAAGTCGCTCAGGAACAGCGACCCGGACGCGGCCGTCTACTGGCTCGCCCGGATGGTGGAGGCGGGTGAAGATCCGTTGTATATCGCGCGGCGGCTCGTCAGGTTCGCCTCGGAGGACGTTGGCAATGCCGACCCGCAGGCGCTGACCGTGGCCGTCGCGGCGAAAGAGGCGGTACACTTCGTCGGCATGCCGGAGGGCAACACGGCGCTCGCGCAAGCGGCCATCTATCTGGCTTCGGCGCCAAAGAGCAACGCCATCTACGCCGCGTACAATCGTGCCGCGGCCGACGCGCATCGCGAGGCCGCCGACCCGGTCCCGCTGCACCTGCGCAACGCCCCGACCCGGTTGATGAAACAGCTGGATTACGGAAAGGGCTATCGATACGCCCACGACGAGCCGGATGCGGTGGCGCCGATGGACTGTCTGCCGCCCTCGCTCGCCGGTACCCGCTACTACGCGCCGACGACCCGGGGCTTCGAGAAGGAGTTGGGACGCCGACTCGATGCGTGGCGCGACCTCAAGGCAAAGCGACGGGCCGCCGAGCGGCCAGGGACGACGGACCCGTCAGCGACGGACACCTAGGGCATGCCAGGGACCCTGTACTACGTCGGACGCGGGCTCCAGCTGCTGGGGATGGCGGCGCTGCTCGAGTCGATCCTGATCGCCGGTCCGATGGGCCCCAGCCCGCGGATCTTCGGGTTCGGCGTGGCCGTCTTCATCGTGGGCCACCTCATCGTCAAGCGCACCGGCGGCTGAGACGACAGCCCAGACCTTGGGCTTTGGGAGAAAGTCATGCGTTCCGCCCTCTGGCAGGACGTTCGATTCGGCTGCCGGCGACTGCGACGACAACCGACCTTCGCCAGCGCGTCGGGCCAGCCTGGTCAACCCAACCGACGCGCTCCGCGCCGACTAGCTCAGGCCGAGCGGCCGAAGCCTGCAGCCTGAAGCCGCGGGCCGACCGACCCCCGGGGCCCGCCCTACACGTGCTGGTCGATCAGGATGGGGTTCCCGTCCGGATCCAGCATCATGCAACTGGCCGGCCCGCCGGTACTTTCGTCCTCCTCTGACATCAGCGCGACTCCGTCGGTCTTCAACCGTCGCTGGATCTCGCGCACGTCGGTGAACGTGTCGAGGGTGTTCTGCTGCTGATCCCACCCGGGGTTGAAGGTCAGGATGTTCTGGTCGAACATGCCTTGCAATAGCCCGATGGTGTGCGAGCCATTCTGGAGGATGAGCCAGTGCTGCGACTCGTCGCCGCCGCAGGGGGAAAACCCGAGCTTCGTGTAGAACGCCTTGGACGCCTGCAGGTCCTTGACGGCCAAACTGACGGAAAACGCACCGAGTTCCATGCTCGTCTCCTCGTGGGCCGAGCGCGTCGTCTCAGACCACGGTCACGGCGGTGCCGCTGACGGTCACCATCAGCATGCCGCCGGTCTGTCCCACGACCTCATAGTCCAGATCGATGCCGACCACC
>CAJWMX010000206.1 GCA_913043805.1 uncultured Acidobacteriota bacterium
ATCGGCAACGCCTTCGGCGCTCAGGTTTTCAGGCAGCAGGTTGATGCCGTCGGTTTCAAATCCTTTGAATACGGCAAACCCGCCACCACCAGCGGCCAGGACGGTCCGGCTTGGCGCATCGGGCGAGACGAGGAACACAACGCCGGGGCTGACGGTCTCCGGGGCGAGGAGTTCGAATACCTTTTCAGGGAACAGGCCTTCGGTCATCGCGGTGCCGGCGGGGCGGCGCAGGTCGTCGTCAAAACCGTGGTCGAGGCGGGGATCAAGGCACTGCTTAACTTCTCGCCCGGGTCGCTCCGCGTGCCCCGCGACGTGAAGCTCAAGAGCGTCGATTTCACCGTGTCACTCGAGAGCCTGTCGTTCCACCTGGCTCGCGGCGAGTCGGCGCGTAGTTGAGGGACGAGAGGTTCCGGATCCATCATGCCGACCAAGAAGCGATCCCCCGCACGCAAGCCGCGCGCCCGGTTGTCCCACGTCGATGAACGGGGCGATGTGCGGATGGTCGATGTCGGTCGAAAACCGACCACCCGCCGGGAGGCGGTGGCGCGCGGCAGCATCACGATCGCGCCCGACGCCCTCGAACTGATCCGGGCGCGCAAGATCGCCAAGGGCGACCCGCTGCAGACGGCCCGACTGGCCGGCATCATGGCCGCCAAGCGGACCGCGGAGCTCATTCCGTTGTGCCATCCGCTCCCGCTGTCGTCGGTGGACGTGGAGCTGCGTCCCCGACGGGACGGCTACGAGATCGAGGCGACGGCGCGGACCACCGCGCAGACCGGAGTGGAAATGGAAGCGCTGACCGCGGTGGCGGCGACGGGGCTGACCATCTACGACATGGTGAAGGCAGTGGACAAGACGATGGTGATCGGAGATATCCGGTTGGTGCGTAAGGCGGGCGGGCGAAGCGGTACCTACCGCCGGCGGGAGCGGTCATGACGGCGCCGGTCGTCAAGTCGCTGGCCGAGTTGCCGGCCCACGTCGCCGGCAAGTACCCGCGCGACGCCTATGTGCGCCGGTCGGTGGGCGATACTGTCTTCGACCGATCGAGTCGAGAGCTCTTCGACGAGATCCGCGACTTCAGCCTCGGACTCGAGGCGCTCGGGGTCGGAGTCGGCGACCGCGTGGCGATCCTCTCCGACAGCCGACCGGAGTGGATGGTCACAGACCTCGGGACCTTGACCGCGGGCGGCGTGTCGGTGCCCGTCTACACCACGCTTCCCCCGACCCAGGTGGGCTACATCCTGGCTCACTGCGGCGCGAAGGTCGTGGTTGTGGCGGATGCGTCACAGGCAGCCAAGGTCCGCGAGGAGCGGCATCGGTTGCCCGATCTCGAACATGTGGTCGTGATCGATGTCGAGGAGGGGGGACCAGCCGAGGGGGAGCAGACCTACGCTGGAGTGGTCGATTCCGGGCATCGTCGGTTGATGGCCGAGAACGGCCTGGGCCGCGAGTTCAAGGAGCGGACGCAGGCGGTCGAGCCAGACGCGCTGGCGACCATCATCTACACCTCGGGCACGACCGGTCAGCCCAAGGGCGTGATGCTCTCCCATCGCAACTTCCTGTCCAACATCGTCGACGTCAATCAGGTCATCGACATCAACGATGGTGACACCGCGCTGTCCTTCCTGCCGATGAGCCACGCCTTCGAGCGGGCCGTGATCTATCTGTATCTCTACACCGGCGCCAGCATCGCCTTTGCCGAGGCGATCGAGACCCTGGGTCGGGACATGCAGCGGATCCAGCCCACGGTGATGACCGGGGTGCCGCGCGTCTACGAGAAGCTCCGCGCCCGGATTCTCGAGGCGGTGGCCAGCGCCCCCAGGGTACGTCAGGCGTTGTTCGCCTGGGCCCTCGGCGTGGGGCACGCAGCCGCGACGGCGCGGCTGGGGGGGCAGGAGCCGGGAGCGCTGACGAGCGCTCAGCTGGGACTGGCCGATCGGCTGGTGCTCTCGAAGATCCGGGACCGGACCGGGGGACGCCTCCGGTTCGTCGTCTCCGGCAGCGCCCCGCTGAGTCGCGAGGTGGCCGAGTTTCTGTATGCGGCGGGCATTCCGGTGCTCGAGGGTTATGGTCTGACCGAGACCTCGCCCGTTCTTACGGCCAATCCGCTTGGTCGGGCGCGTATCGGCTCGGTGGGCCCCGCGCTGCCCAGCGTCGAGCTCCGGATTGCCGACGACGGAGAGATCCTGGCGCGAGGCCCCAACCTGATGGTGGGCTACTACGACAATGCGGAAGCCACCGCCGGTGTGATCCGCGACGGGTGGTTCCACACCGGCGACATCGGCACGCTCGATGGCGATGGCTATCTATCCATCACCGACCGCAAGAAGGAGCTGATCGTGACGGCCGGCGGCAAGAACGTCGCGCCGCAACCGATCGAGGCGTTACTGAAGCGCGACCCGATCGTCGCCGAAGCGATGCTGATCGGGGATCGGCGTCGTTTCATCGCCGCGCTCCTGGTGCCGGACTTCGCCGCGCTGGCGCAGCGGCTCAAGGCCGAGCGGCTCGAGCCGGGCGAGCCGGACGCGCTGGTGGGTCGGGCTGACGTACGCGCGCTCTTTGCGCCGGTCGTGGAAGAGGCCAACCGCGAGCTCGCCAGCTACGAGCAGGTCAAGCAGTTCGCCTTGTTGCCGGCGGAATTCTCGGTGACCGGAGGCGAGCTGACGCCCACGCTCAAGGTCAAGCGAAGGGTGGTCGAGGAGCGCTGGCAGTCGGTGATCGACGAGATCTACGAGCGGGAGGCTCCGCCGGAAGGTTAAAACACGGTCGCGGTGGTCAGGGGCCACCAGCGCAGCTGGACCTTGCCGATCACGTATTTTTCCGGCACCTGCCCCCAGTGACGGCTGTCCGAGCTGTTGTTCCGGTGGTCGCCCATGACGAAGTAGTGGGCTTCCTGCACCACCTCCGGACCATGGTTCTCGTGGCTGCGATAGTCGGACGGCACATACTCGTCCGGTAGGAGCACTTCGTTGACGTAGACACGGCCATCCTCGATGCGAACCGTGTCTCCCTCCATACCGATCACGCGCTTGACGAACGATTTGTCCGGGTCGCGTGGGTAGTAGAGCATCACGATGTCGCCCGGTTGGGGCACATCGAAGAAACGGTAGATCGCCTTGTTGACGATCAAGCGGTCCTGATCGGCCAGCGTGGGCTCCATGCTCTTGCCCTCCACACGCGCTACCTGGAAGCCGAAGGTCACGATCAGCGTGGCGTAGACCGCGGCCGAGGCGAACGTCTTCAGCCAGGCCACGATCTCGTCACCGACGCGGGTGATGAGGGCCGAGCGCTCCGAGCGGCGCTCCAGTTCATAGGCCTGGCTGGGCGAGAGCAGGTGCGGTTGGGGTCCCTCCGGGCGTCTCGGTTCTGATGTCGCGGGGAGCATGCCGAGGGTGGCGGACGGGGCCGGCGCCCTCGGCGCCGCGGTGGAAGCGACTGCCACCGGCAGACCGGGAGGTAGCGGCGCGGCCATGGGCTCGGGCGCCACCGGGGGCTCGGGCGCCGCGGCAGCCCTCGGCGCCGGGTCGTTCACAGGCTCAGATACTCCCGGAGTCGCTTGGTCTGATTTCGGCTCACCGGGATCTCGGTGTCCTTCCCGTCCTTCATCCTCAGGATGTAATTCCTGCTGAACCAGGGGACTATCTCCTTGATCTTGTTGATGTTCACGATGTGCGACCGGTGCACACGCCAGAACACCGCCGGGTCCAGATGCGAGTGTAGCTCATCCAGGGTCCGATAGTTCGAGGTGCCTCGCAGCGCGGCGGTGACGACCGTGATCACTTCGTCGGCAAGTGACGCATAGACGATGTCGTCGGCCTGCACCAGCAGGTAGCGCTCGTCGACCTTGACCGCCAGGCGCTCGCGCCGGCTTTGTCGCTCCGCAACATATTGGACGATGCGCTCGAGCTCTTTGTTTGCCGGCGCCGGATCCGCCTCCTCGCCGCCCACGTCGACCAGGCGCCGCACGCGCTGGATGGTTTGGGCCAATCGCGACGGCTCCACCGGCTTTAGCAGGTAGTCGACCGCGCACACTTCGAACGCCTCTATCGCGTACTGGTCGAAGGCGGTCACGAAGACAATGTGACTCTCCACCCCGCGGTCCAGCAGCTGTCGGGCGGCGTCGAAGCCGGTCAGGCCGGGCATCTGGATGTCGAGAAACAACAGGTCCGGCTCATACTGTGTGGCCAGCTCGACCGCCTGTGGTCCGTCGGCCGCCTGGTCCACGATCTCGACGTCGTCCAGCCGTTCGAGCTGAAAACAGAGCTCATTTCGAGCCAGTGCCTCGTCGTCCGCGATCAGAACCCGCAACGTCATGATGCTCGGGTCAGGCCGACACCGGTTGGGGGACGGCCAGCTCGGGTATCTCGATGCGGGCACAGGTGCCCTCGCCAGGCGTGCTCGTCATCTGCAACTGGTAGTTCTCGCCGTAAATCACGCGAAGCCGCTCGTCGACATTGCGCAAGCCGATGCCACCCGTCCCGGGCGTCGAGCCTTCCACCGTCATGCCCACTCCGTCGTCGGTGATCTCGATGATGGTGTGCTGGTTCTCCCGGTCGCTCGAGATCGTGACCTGCCCGCCGCCCACCTTCCGCGAGATCCCGTGTTTGATCGAGTTCTCGACCAGCGGCTGCAGCAGCATGCTGGGCACCATTTGATCGAGAGTGGCGGGGTCTATCCGCTTCTCCACTCGAAGCGTCGGACCGAAACGGATCGTTTCGATGTCGAGATACTCGTCGATCGCGTCCAGCTCTTCCCGCAGGGTGACGAAGTGCTCCTGGCTGCGGAGCAGCCGGCGCAGCAGCCCGGAGAGCTTCCCGATCAGCACTCGCGCCGTTTCGGGATGCGAGCGGATCAACGACGAGATCGAGGTGAGCGTGTTGAACAGGAAATGCGGGTTGATCTGACTCGCCAGCGCTTCGACCCGGGCGGTCATAAGCAGCTTTTCCTGCTCCTGGAGCCGATGCTCGATGCGAGCCGTGTTCCAGATCTTGATCGGGACCGCCACCGAGAGCACCGAAGTGAGGACGACGAGCCCGCCGAGCCACCAGACGCCGCCCGGGTCGAGGAAGAAGAGACGCTGGATGCCGTATCGGAAGCCCAGGACCTGTCGGAGCAGCTCCAGGCTGATGGGAGCGGCCATCAGGGTCAGCTGCCAGTCGATCCGGAAACGGCCGAACAGCGTCCAGATGTCGCGCTTGAGGGCGGTCACGAGCAGCGGCGTGATGTGCCAGATCGCTTCCTTGGGTGCCACCTCGCGAAGGCCGCCGCCGGCGAAGCCGCAGCCGACCGACAAGATGATGGCAATCCACTCGCCGGCGCTCAGCGCTGGCAGGCCCACCAGGGTGCCCACGATGGCTCCGGCGTAGGGACCCGCGATCAGGCCGGCCAGATAGGAACCCGAGAGCGACAGATCGGCCGCGTCGTAGTTGAGCAGGAGGCGGGCCGACACGCCCAGACTCAGCGGGATCCCGAAGGCGAAGGCGAAGGTCAGGCGCTCCCGCCAGGCCCGTGTTTCTGTGAGCAGAATGCGTCGGAACTGACCGAAGCGGACGAGCATGGTGGCCAGGGTGGCCGCCACGGCGACCTTCACCACCAGGGTCGTGAGCAGCGCCTGCTCGGGTGGGAGTAGACGAACCTCCTCTGGCACCAAGGTATTATAATTTAAAGAGTTACGAGAATGGACTTCCTCGAAGCGCTCAACCAGCGGGTCCTTGTGTGCGATGGCGGGATGGGCAGCGTGCTGTATGCCCGCGGCGTCTTCGTCAACCAGTCATTCGAGGCCCTGAACCTCCGGCAGCCAGAACTGGTGACGGCGGTGCATGCCGCGTATGTGCAGGCTGGCGCCGACCTCATCGAGT
>CAJWMX010000207.1 GCA_913043805.1 uncultured Acidobacteriota bacterium
GGTGCTGACTGATCTGCCGGAGTAATCCTCTTCATCGATGCCGTTCAGACGGAAGTTCCGACGGCCCCAGTCGAGATACCGCTTCGAGAGATCAACGCTCGTCGTGGCCAGCGCGCCACCGGCCGCGGCGGCGACCGACGCGGCACAGGTGTAGGCGAACAGGTTCAGGAATCGCCGTCGCTCTGTTCGTTCCCTGATGCGCTGGCGAAGCAGGCGGTCGTCGAGGAAGAGGCCCGTGTCGAGGTAGGCCTCGAGATTGACCTCGAATCTCAATCCCTGTTCCTGCACGACGCGAGTGCGTCCCGTGCTGTCTCGGCGGTCGTGCTGCTGGCCGCCGCCGCGCCGTTCTCGCACCCGCAACGTGACCTCTTCGGGACCCACCCCGAGGAGTTCTGGCACCACGTGCATCGCGTCGCGAAGGCGCCGTTCGGCGTCGGCGACCCGCACCTTGCGGGGGCGGGCGTACTCCTCCATGCGCACCGCACCGTCATACCAGTCGATGGCGAGGTTGTAGGCCGGCACGTCGGCGTCGTAGAACCGGTAGCAGGTCGTTCCGGACCGTTTGGCCCATGGCCGGATCCGGGACAGGTTCTTGGTGATCCTGGTGGTCAGCGCCTTCGCTTCCGGACTGGCCCGACGCCAGCCGGGTCCGCCTGTGCCGGTCACCGCCTGGGCGGCGATCGGCAGCTCCAGGAGACGCGACTCGATGGGACCGTTGAACAGGATGTGCCGCGAGGCGGGGCGGAGACCGATCTGCTTCCCCAGCCGGACGCTGCCGGTGAATACCCAGGCCGTCCAGCCGGCGAATCGCTGCTTCAGGACATCACCGAGCAGCGCGTAGAGCGGCCCGAGCTCGCCCTCCTCGCCGAGTCGGGCTCCGTAGGGCGGGTTGGTGACCACGAGGCCCGGGGTGGGCCACGGTGGTTCAGCTTCGCGCAGGTCACCCTGAGCGATCGAGATGCGCTCTGCGAGGCCGGCGGCCTGGACGGCACGGCGTGCCGTGGCGACCGCCTTTGCGGAGCCGTCGGCGCCGGCCAGCCTGAGTTCTGGCTGGCCGGCGGCATCGCGACGCGCCTCCGCTTCGGTCTGCAGCGCCTGCCACAGTTCCGGTTGGTGGCCCTCCCAGCCTCCGCCCCCCGGGAGCGGGCGCCCCAGACCCGGGGCACGGTCGAGCCGCATCGCCGCGGCTTCGAGCAGCAGCGTGCCGGAGCCGCACAGCGGATCGAACAGCGGCGTGTCGGGCGCGAGGTCGGGCCACCGCGCCAGGCGGAGAATGGCGGCCGCCAGGTTCTCCTTCAGGGGGGCGTCGGCGCCTCTCCGTGGCTGGCCGCGTCGATGGAGGCCGCGTCCGGACAGATCAAGGCTCACGGTGACCCGCGGACCGGAGACATGGAGGTTGACCCGAAGATCGGGGGTCTTCGTATCGACGCTCGGACGCTGGTCCCGAGCGGCCCGGATCCGATCGACGATGGCGTCCTTTGCCTTCAGCGCGAGGAAGTGCCCCGGGCCTGCCGGCGCGTTCTTCCCCGCGACATCGACCGCCAGCGTGCGCCGGGGGTCGAGATGTTCGGACCAGGGGATGGCGTACAGCCCGTCGTAGAGCGCATCGGCGTCGGGCGCATCGAAGGAGGTGAGTGGGCACAGGACGCGGCTGGCGACGCGCGACCACAGGCAGGCGCGATAGCCGTCTTCCAGCGTGACCCCGAACCGGACGCCACCGCGTTCGACCACGACCGGCGCAATGCCGAGGGCGTCGAGCTCGGCGGCGAGCACCGACTCGGTGCCGCGCGCGGCAATGGCGAAGTACCCAGGTGTCGACACGGCCGATCCGCTTGGGTCCCGGCGGGAGGCTACTGTCCGAGCTGCTCGCGAATGCGGGCGACGGTCCGGTCGGTCCTCGCCTCGGCGATCTGCTCGGCGAGCTCCAGCGACCGGCTCAGGTCGTCGATCGCCACTCCGTCGATCGTGGCCTGGCGGGCCGTGACTCGGGCCGACCACCGCACCGATTCCGGGTCGTCAAGCATCATGTTGAGCGTGATGGTGGGGTTGTCGTGCAGGCCGTCGCTTGGCTGTGTCTCGGTGGTGACGCCCAGTTCACGAAGCACGTCTCTGGCGTCGGGCGCACGGTAGTACTCGGGAACATGCACCACCCGCGTCTCGCCCTGCCAGCGCTCTGACAGCGCCGTGGCCACGTTGGCCATGCCCCGCTGATTCCCACCGCTGTCGCCGATCAGCACGATGTCGGTGAAGCCGTGCATCTTCAGGCTATGGGCCACATCGGTCAACAGCGCCTCGAAGGTGTCCTGGCGGAGGCTGAGCGTGCCCGGGCTGCGCATATGACCGGTCGGGGGATCGATCTGGCCTTCAGGCACCAGCTCGATGACTGGGGCGCACAGCGCATCACCCAGGCGCCGCGCGATCCGCTCGCAGTTGGCTCGAAGGACGTAGTTGTGCTTTCCGGTGGCCAGCCACGGACCGTTCGGCTCCACCCCGCCGGTCGAGATGATGGCGGTGGTCGTCCCCGCGGCCAGCGCGTCCCGGACGTCCATCCACGTCATCGCCTCGAGCCAGACCGTGTCGGCGGTCGGCAACGGGTTGGCCGTGTCGGCGCAGTTGTACTCGCTGGCCTGGCAACTGCCGCCGCCCAGGCTTCGGGGATCGGGAGTGGGCCGTGGGGCCGGATTTGTCACGTGAGCCGGACGGGGTGGACGGGGCGGCGCGGGGAGCGTCCCGCGGTTGGCCAGAGCGCGCTCGATCGCTGTGGCCGTGTGAGCGGCGCGGAACGCCACCACCTCGCGAGCCAGCTCGAGGGTGCGCACGCGGTCGGCCAGTGACACGCCGTCGATCGACGCCAGCCCCTGCGCGACCCGTGCGTCGTATCTGATCGACGACGGGTCGGCGTAGAACATGTTCAGCGTGATCAGGGGATCGTCGTGGAGGCCGTCGCTCTCGCCCGCTTCGAGGCCGCGATACGCCATATAGCGACGGACGGCCGTGTAGTCGTAGTACTCCTGCACGTGCGCTACGACTGGGCCCGTCCCCCACTCGGCGTTCAGTCGCTCGGCGACGGCGCGCTGTCCGCGCTGGTTGCCGCCGCTGTCGCCGATGAACACGATGTTCCGGAAGCCGTGCGTCTTCAGGCTCCGGGCCACGTCGGTGAGCATCGCCTCGAAGGTGTCCTGTCGCACCGACAGCGTACCCGGGCTCCGCATATGTCCGGTTTGCGGCTCGATCTGACCTTCCGGCACCAGCTTGATGACCGGTGCGCACAGCGCATCGCCAAGACGGCGCGCGATGGCGTCGCAGTTGGCCTTCAGCACGTAGTTGTGCTTGCCGGTGACGAGCCACGGACCGTTCGGCTCGACCCCGCCGGTCGGCACGATGGCGGTGGTCTTGCCAGCGGCAAGAGCGTCCCGGACGTCCATCCAGGTCATCTCCTCGATCCAGACAGTGTCCGGGGCTGCCAGGGGATTGGGCGTGTCGACGCAGTTGTAGACGTTGTCGCGGCAATCGCCGCCCCCCATCGAGCGCGGGTCTGGCGCCCGCCGTTCCTGGGCAGCGGCCGGGAGCGAGACGAGAAGGAGCGCGAGCGTCAGCCAGTACCTCATGGTGCCTCCCGGTCCGGATTCTCGAGGTTGGGCAGGTTGCCGTCCGCATCCTCGGGATCGGTATAGCCCGTCTTCTCCTCGACGATGATCTCCATCGCGGCCTGTTGTTCCGCGCTGTGGATCTTGTCCATCATCGACGCGGCGCTTGGCCCCGGGGTCACCCGCCGCTTTCGGAGCCGGTAGGTGCCGATGAGCAGCCAGATGATCAAACCCCAGATGACGAGGTTGATGTAGGTCGACATCGGTTCGCGGTCCTGCCGCCGGCGACCTACTCGGCCAGCGTGCTCCAGTTGTCGACGACGTGCTCGGCGGTGCGCCAGGCCAGCGCCTGTGCGGTCAGCGTCGGGTTGCGAGCACCGCTCGTGCCCATGACCGACGCGCCCAGGACGGCTAGGTTCGGCACCTCATGCGAGACGCCGTAGCGGTCGACCACGTTGGTTTCGGGGTTGTCGCCCATGCGGGTACCGCCGTAGGCGTGGGTGGAGACACCCATCTGACCGCCCAGCGGGCTGCGCACCACATCGATGGCGCCCGCTTCGCGATACCACCGCTCCATCTTTTGCTGCAGGAAGTCGGCGATGCGGAGCTCGTTCTCCTTGTACTCGGCCGTGATGCGGATCACGGGGAACCCGAGCGGGTCGGTGACCCCGGGGTCGAGGTCGAGGTAGTTCGACTCGTAGGGCAGGGTGGTCTTCTGAATGTAGGCGCTGTTGGTACGGTCGGCGTTCTCTCGAACGAACCGCTTCCAGGCCGAGCCCCAGGTCGGCGCGAGACCGAACGTGCTCATGCCGGCAGCCGAGATCGGCCGCCGATCCGAGTACACCCACAGGTTGCCGCCCCCGATGAAGTCGAGGTCGCCGTGGTCGAAGTTGTCGTCGGCGAAGTCGTCGATTGCGACACCCTGCGCCGGCAGGCCGTACCAGGCATGGGTGTCATAAGGGAACAGCGCCGTGACCCCGGCGTCCTGATGGTGGCTGAGATAGTGCCGGCCGACCTGGGCGCGATTGTTCGACAGACCCAAGGGGAACGCCCGCGACTTGGAGAGCAGCAGCAGGCGCACGTTCTCGTAGGTGTAGGTCGAGAGGAACACGAACTTGGCCGGTTGGAAGTATTCCTCCCGGTCCTGCAGATAGGTGACCCCGGTCACGCGACCGTTGTTGTCGGTCTCGATCTTGGTGACCGTCGCGTGGGTCACGACCGACAGTCGGCCGGTCGCCTCGGCCTGGGGGATGGTGGTCACAGCCGGGGAGTTCTTGGCGTCGACGTGACAACCGCCCTTGTTGCAATGGCCGTGGTACATGCAACCGGAGCGGCCCTGATACGCCTCGGAATTCACCGCCGCCGGTCCGGGGAACGGCTTCCAGCCGAGCGACCGTGCCGCGTCGGCCATCCCGTCCAGGTACTTGGTCCACCGCAGCGCCGGCATGGGGTACGCGCGTTCGCGCGCGCCTTCGAACGGGTTGCCACGCGCATCTATCCGGCCCTGCACGTTGCCGGCCTGGCCCGAGACGCCAATCTCGTGCTCGACCCGGTCGTAGTACGCCTCGATGTCCTCGTAGCCGATCGGCCAGTCCTCGACGGTGGAGCCCTCGGGGATCCGGGAGCGCCCGTAGCGGTTGGTCGTTTCAGACACCACCTTGAAGTCCCACGGGTTCAGGCGCCAGCTTTGCGCCCAGTAGTGGAGTGTGGTGCCGCCGACCCCGTTCATCATCGGGTGGCCGCCACCCTGGACGGCGGTGCCGCCGCCGGTGCGTCGGAGTGTGGGCACTTCGCTGTCACACTTGCGGACCGAGAAGGGCCAGTCGCGCACGTTGTTCCGGATCTCGTCGGGGGCGAAGTCGCGTTTGGTCAGGCGGCTGCCTGCCTCGAGCCCCACGATGTCGAGTCCGGCCTCGGCCAGCGGCAGCGCGGCGACGCCGCCGGCGGCGCCGAGCCCGATGATGACCACGTCGGTGCCGGGGAGCCTAGTCGCCATGGTGGGTGCCTCCTGGACCTCGTCGATCCACGATCGACTTCTCGAAGTTCGGAGAGTCGTAGGCGGAGCGGTGATTCGGTTCCAGTTCGCCCGCTTCCAGCGCCTCCTGGAGCGCGGGAGAGACCGCCGTGCGCACGCCCGGATAGCGCAGCAGGTCCCAGCCGATGTAGTCGCGGTTGCCGCCGTAGTAGGGGTCGCCGAAGGTGCCCTGCAGCACGTGGCCCCGCACCATCCCGAAGAAGCTGGCCGAGCTGCC
>CAJWMX010000208.1 GCA_913043805.1 uncultured Acidobacteriota bacterium
CCGGCCAAACGCCAGATGGCGAGCCGACTGGCCGAGTCGGGCTACTCGGTGCTGGTCGTGAATCCCTATTACCGGTCGCAGCGAGCGCCGGTGGTCGAAAGCACGAACTTCGCCGAGGTGCGCGACATCGTCATGCCCCTGATGGGGTCGTTGAACGCGGGCACCCAAGTCAGCGACGCCCGGACGTTTGTGGGCTGGCTCGACGAGCAGGACTCCGTCGACTCCAACCGCAAGATGGGAACGATGGGCTACTGCATGGGCGGCCCCTTCGTCATGCGCACCGCGGCCAGCCTCCCCGACCGGGTCGGCGCCGGCGCGTCGTTCCATGGGGGCGGACTGGTCACCGATGGTGAGAACAGCCCGCACCTGCTGATCCCGCAAATGGAAGCGCACCTGCTGATCGCCATCGCGTCGAACGACGACGAGAACGAGCCCGAGACCAAAGACGTGCTACGCGACGCCTTCGCCGCGGCCAACGTGCCGGCCGATATCGAGGTGTACGACGCCCTCCACGGCTGGTGTCCGCCCGATTCGACCGTCTACGACGAAGCGCTGGCGGAGCGGGCCTGGAGCCGGATGCTGGCGATCTTCGAGGAAGCGCTGGGCTAGGAAACCGGCGGGCCTTCGGGCCCGCCGCTCCGCTCGCTACTGCGTGTCGGCACTCGGCCCGTAGATGCCCGGCACCCGCCCGCCCATCGCGCGGAGCTAGGAGCTGAGCTGTCCGCGGTGATGCACCGAGTGCTTGGCGGCCATGGCCAGGATCCCGGCCACCGGAAGCGGCATGATGCCCATCAGGTCGATCGTGGCGGCCAGCTGTTCCGCCGAGAGCGCCCGGAGACGCTCGAGCGCCGGCGGCACCCGCTCCCGGTAGCAAGCAGCGGCGTCCTCGGCGTTCATGATGCTGCAGGCGTCCGAGTCGTCCGGCGGCAGCACGAACTGCCCGTCGGCGATGCAATTCAGCATCCACTCGTCTTCGATCGCCCAAAGCCGGACCAGGCCCAGCCCGGTCTTCGATTTCGCGTCTGGACGGTAGTCGAGGTGTCCCCCCTGAGCCGCCTCGATCACCTTCACCGTCGTCGCGATCTCCCGCTCGAAGTCGTTCACCAGAAACTGCCCGATGACTCCTGCCTGCTGCGCATCCGTGATTGCTACCGCGTAGGTAAGAAAAGGGGTGGTTCGGCGGCGGCTGAGAATGGCGGACGACTTCCCGGTTCGGCAAGAACGATCCCACGCGCCGGCGCCCGCCTGCGCCCCGCTTGACGCCGTCGGTGGCTGGGGGCATGCTCGTCCACGACGCACCCCGACCACAGCGACCACCCGCGCGGACGATCGCGGAGGAGCGACCGATGACCCAGATGAATCGCCGCACGTGGCTCAAGACCATGGCGGGCACCGGCTCGCTGCTCGGGCTCGACGCCATGTTCACCGCCCCGCGGACCGATGCAGCGCAGATCGGACCGAATGACGAGATCAAGGTCACCAGGATCGAGAGCTTCGTGCTCACCAATTCCTGGGTCTTCGTGAAGATCTCGACCGACGCCGGTATCACCGGCTGGGGCGAGATGTTGAAGGACGACGCGAAGGCATGCGCGGCCGGGGCCCTGGAGGTCGGCGACTACCTGATCGGCCAGGATCCCATGCGGGTGGTGCATCACTGGCAGGCGATTCATCGCGGCGCGTTCTACCGGGGCGGCCCGATCAAGACCGCCATCCAGAGCGGCATCGACCAGGCGTTGTGGGACATCAAGGGCAAGGCGTTCGGCGTGCCGGTCTACGAGCTGCTGGGTGGCCCATTACGCGACCGGGTCAAGGTCTATGGCACTATCAATCCAGACACCGGCGTCAACGCCATGAAAGTGCTACTGCGTGGCAGCGGTGATCGTCAGCCCACGAAGTACGTCGAGAACATGCGGTTCATCGGCTCGGTGGCCGAGCGCTTCGGCGAGTTGCGCGCCCGCTATGGGGACGACGCCGAGATCGGGGCCGAGTTCCACGGTGCGGTGCAACCGGCCACGGCGGCGCTGCTGATCAAGACCCTGGAGCCACACCACCCGTGGTTCTACGAAGAGGTCGTCCAGGCCTTGAATGTGGACGTCATGGCCGAGCTGGCCAAGACCACCCACATCCCGCTGGCGACCGGAGAGCGTATCTTTACCAAGTGGGGGTTCCGCGAAGTCCTCGAGAAGCAGGCGGCGCGAATCCTCCAGCCCGATGTCGCCTACGCCGGCGGTATCACCGAGCTCCGGCTGATTGCGGGTATGGCCGAGGCGTATTACGCGCCGATTGCACCGCACAACCCGAACGGCCCCTGCTCGCTGGCCGCCAGCCTGCAGCTGGCGGGCTGTGTGCCGAACTTCCTGGTGCTAGAGCGCGGCGACCGTGAGCACGACCTGCTGGCCAAGCCGCTACCCCCGGTAGTCGACGGCTACCGTCCGCTGCCGACCGACCCAGGCATCGGCATCACCATCGACGAGGACAGGCTCATGGCCCAGGTCGGTGAACCCCGGGAGTACCTGCCGCGGTTCGACGCCGACGACGGCTCGGTCATCGACTGGTAGACAGAAATGCCCGGGAGGACCAGGACCCGCACCGTGGGCTGGGCGCTGTGCTGGACGGCGACCTGCTGGAGCTGGGCTCACGCGCCCATCGAGGCGCAACCGGCCGAGTCCGCGGCCGCCTCGCCAGAGGCGGTCACGCTGTCGATCGTCGGCACCACCGATCTGCACGGACGCGTCTTCGCCACCAACGGCCGCGGGGGCCTCGCCCTGCTGGGCGGCTACCTGCGTAATCTCCGCGAGGCCAGAGCCGCCGACGGCGGCGCGGTACTGCTGCTCGATGCCGGCGACACGTTCCAGGGCGGCATCACATCGAACATCTCCGAGGGCGCGCTGGTCATCGACGCCTACAACGCCATGGGCTACGACGCGCTCGCGGTGGGCAACCACGACTTCGACTATGGTGCGCTCGACTCCGCCACCGGTCCGGATGCGGAGGACATGCGGGGCGCATTGAAGGCAGCAGCCGCCCGCGCCCGCTTCCCCTTCCTGGCGGCGAACGTCATCGACGACGCCACGGGCCAACCGGTGTCCTGGCCAAATGTCCGGCCCTCGAGCCTGGTCGAGACTGCCGGCGTCCAGGTCGGCATCGTCGGTGTGATGACACATGGTGGGCTGCGGCAGACAATCCGGGCGCACGTCCAGGGGCTCAGCACGATCCCCTTGCTGCCCGCCGTGAAGACCGAGGCGCGCCGGCTCAAGGCGAGTGGAGCCGACGTCGTGCTGGTGCTCTCCCATGAAGGCGGCTGGTGCGAGCGCTTCGACGACCCGCTCGACCTGTCGTCGTGTGGCCACGACTCGGCGATCTTCCGCCTCGCTCGCGAGCTTCCGCCCGGCCTCGTCGACGGCATCATCGCGGGGCACACCCACGCCGGGGTCGCGCATGAGGTGAACGGCATCCCGATCCTCCAGGCATTTCAACGCGGCACCGCGTTCGCACGACTCGACCTGTCCGTGCGGCCCGGAACCGGCGTGATCGAGAGCCGGATCTTCGCACCCCAGGGGGTCTGCACGGTCGTCGACGACCAGGGCGTTTGCGCGGCGGTCGGCGACACGCCTTCGAGCTACGAGGGCTCGCCTGTCGAACCCGACCCCGGCGTGGTGGCGGCGATGCAGCCGCAGCTCGAAAGGGTGGAGGCGTGGCGGGCCGAGCCGCTCGGCGTGCTTCTGGCGACCCCACTCGACCGACGCTCGGACGGTCTCGAATCGCCGCTCGGGAACCTCTTCGCCGAGGCGCTCCTCGCGGCGGTACCGGACGCTGACGTGGCGATTGGCCTGGGCGTCCGCCGCGGGGGGTTGCGTACCGGCCTGCCTGCTGGCCCCCTCACCAGGGGCCCCCTTTACGACGCGTTCGCGTTCGACAACCGCGTGATCACCCTCTCGCTGACCGCTCGAGAACTGGCGGCGCTACTGAGCCGCTACGCGGCGCAGTCCTGGAGCGGGATCCCGAGCGTGGCCGGCATGCTGGTTCGGGTGACGTGCGGACCCGAGGGGGCGGACATCGACCTAGCACGCGTCTCCGGCGAGCGCATCGAGCCGGACGAACGTCTGACCGTGGCCGCGACCGACTTCTTCGGGCGCCGCGTGGGCGTCGGCACCCTCTCCGGACCGGCAGAGAGCCTGCCTTCGGCACCGCTCGTACGCGACGCAGCGGCGAGCTGGCTCCGCGCACGGGGCGCCCCTCTGCACGCTGATGAGTTCAGCGCTCCTCGTTGGCAGCCTGTCGGCGACGGCGACTGCCTTGCGTCAGATTGACGCGTCCGCGCCGGCTGGCGACGACTACGAGGTCAGCGGAACGTTCCGGCTCGAACGCTCCGCCCGTCATGTCTCCACTGAACGTCGAATCGAAGCCAGCCGTGTCCAGCGCGGGCTCGAGATCGGCTCGCGTCCACGCGCGTAGATCGACCCGTCGACTCGACTTCACCGTGAGCGGCTCCTCGGCGTCATGGTCCAGCTCAAAGGTCGAGGGAAAGAACAGCACCCGCCCGGGGGCGCCCGCCGACATCACCCGCACGAAGACGATTTCCTTTCCGTCGTCGCCCGGTCGAACGTTGACCGGCAGGGTCCGCCGTTGCCCGGCGAGCACGGGTTCGTAGTTTAGGAGCTGGATCACCAGGGTCCCGCCCGGCAGGAGCATCGCCTGCGCGACTCGCAAGAACCGGCCGAGGTCTGCGTCCTCCAGGTGCGGCAACATGTTGCCCAGACAGATCGCCAGTCCAAATGGTGACTCCTCAGCCAGCACGGTCAGCGCCTCTGTCGCGTCACCCAGCACGAACCGGCCGTGTCCGGCCCGCTCGTGGTCGCGTGCGGCCGAGATCATCGACTCCGAGAGATCGAGGCCCACGGCCCGGAGCCCCTCCTGGCTGAAGAACGCCACGTGCTCGCCGGTTCCGCATCCCAGGTCCAGCACTGAACGGTCTGGAGCCTTTGCCAGCAGCTCACGAAAGAACGGCGCCTCGCGCGCAATCCGTTCATCCCAGGCGAACAACCGGCGGTAGTTCACCCGGGAGTACGGGTCGTGCGGACGATGCGGGTCGTTGCTCACCTTCTCATCTGCCCCTGCTGGCTGCTACCATGGCGTTTTGCTCAAGGCGTTCGGAACACACTATCAGGAGCAGAAGGCGTATGAGAGCCACTCAACGACGTAGGCCCCCGCTCGCGTTGGCGGCGGTCCTGGCCTGCGCACTGACCGTCCCCGGTGCGGCGCTGGCCCAGGGGCCAGGGACCGAGAACGGCAACTGGACCTATCTGGGCGGCGACGCCTGGCACACCCGGTATACCCCGGCCACGGAGATCACTGCCGAGAACTTCAACGACCTCGAGGTCGTGTGGGAATGGAGCGCGACCAGCTTCGGCCCCAGCACGCCACGGGCGACTCCGTCCTATATCGACGGCAAACTCATCACGGTGGCCGGTGATCGACGTCACGTCGTGGCGCTCGACCCGAAGAACGGCGACCTGATTTGGAGCTTCCGCGAACCCAACACCTTCCGCCACGACTATTCGATGCGGAAAGGCTACGGCAAGGGCATCGCCTATACCGAGATCGACGGCCGCGGCGTGGTGTTCATTACCTCGCCGGCGTTCTTCCTGCACGCGCTCGATGCCGACACCGGCGAACCGCTCGAGAACTGGGGCCGCCCGGTGCCGATCGACGGCTTCAACGAGACCGGCACGGTCGACCTGGTCGAGGACCTGATCGCCGACTGGGGCCCGTGGCTCGCCATGGACCGCCCCTATGACGCCGGACAGGGTATCCCGATCGAGATCA
>CAJWMX010000209.1 GCA_913043805.1 uncultured Acidobacteriota bacterium
CGTTCATCTTCTTGGAACTGGCCACCACCTTTTCCATAAGGTCGATGTTGGCGCGCATCTCCTCACCGCCGTGCTGGGCACTGCGCGACGCCGCGTCGGCGAGCCGGTCGGCCTCGCGGGTGTTCTTTTCGTTGTGCTCCGAGGTGGCGCTGATCTCCTCCATGCTGGCGGCGGTCTCCTGCAGCGCGGCGGCCTGCTCCTCGGTGAGCCGCTCGCCGAGTCCCTGTGGCCGCTCGAGTGGGGTTGCCGTCCTGAAGTCCCAGACCCCTTGCAGATCCGGGCGACCGTCGGCCAACCGCGGCTCCTCACCTGCATCCTGGGCCGATGCCAGGCCTGCCCCGAGAAACGCACACACGGCTGCCACCGCGATTCGATGTCGATTGATCACGCTGTCCTCCCAGCCCTTACAGCTGGCCCATTTTATACCCGCGGCCCCGCCAGGCGACCGACTCAGGAGGCCGGCCCGAACACGTCCCAGAGCAGCTTCACCCCTATGAGCAGCAGCCCGATATGGACAATCTGGAAGAAGATCCGGTCGTCGACCCGATCATGCAGGCGACGGCCCATCCAGACTCCGAGCGGCGCCAGCGGCAGCAGGACCGCCGAGGTGAGCAGATTGTCGGTCGTCCACTGCCCCAGCCAGGCGTAGGGCCCGACCTTCGACCAGTTCACGACAAAGAAAAAGACGACGCTCGTGGCCTGGAACGTGGTGCGAGCCATCGCCTGCGGGAGCAGATACGCCTGGAGCGGGGGTCCGCCAGCATGGACCGAGAAGCTGGTGAACGCCGACAGCGCGCCCCAGAACGTCCCAGCCACCGGCCGCGCGGGGCGCGGCGCCGGCTGAGTGGCGGTGAAGTGCCGGAGCGCGTAGACCAACGCGATCACGGCCACCATGACCCGCAATCCGTCAGGCGACAGCAGGCCGGCGGTGAAGAACCCGATCACGGTGCCGACCAGCGACGCGGGAAGCAGCACCCGGAGGTTGGCCCCGTCCCACCGTCCCCAGTAGGCCCGCAACGCGAGCACATCCATCACCATCAGGATCGGCAGCAGCACGGCGGCCGCCTGGACGGGACTGACCCGCATTGCCATCAGCGGCACGCCGACGACGGCGATGCCGCCGCCGAGCCCGCCCTTCGCGATGCCGACGATGAGCACCGCCACGACCGCCGTCACATAGAACCAGGGATCGTCGATCACTCGACTTCGATGAAGATCGGATTCGAGTAGAACCAGAGGTCCTGCCAGGGCGACTCGCCTGGAGGATCTGGCGCCGGCTCCAGCTCCGTGGTGCTGGTTCCCCGTACCCGCAGGTAGACGCCGTGCTCGCCGGCCGAGACGCGGGTGGTGATGGTGACGACCTCACCCGAACGCCGCCAGGACGCCGGGCTGAAACGCTCGACCACCCGGGCCGTGGGATTGCGGTCTATCCGCTGGTCGGCCAGCGGCGCATGCAGGCGTCCCACGATCAGATCGACGCGCGCCACGCTTGGGTTGTCACCGGCCGTGTTCTCCGCGTCGGGGTCACGGAACCGGATCGTCACGTCGACGGAGGTCTCCCGAGGCACGCCCAGCGTCCCGCCCGCCTCGGCCTGCTCGCCGCCGACCGACGCCGACACATCGAGCTCGGAAATGAGGTCGCCGGCCACCGCGAAGATCCGGCCCTCGCGCAGACCGTCGAGCACATCCTCGTAGGTCGGGAACGCCTTGACGTAGGTCTTCTGATACTCCCCTGGCCAGAAGTCGGATCCCTGCTGCACCGGATCCGCGTAGTGGACGTGAGAGTCGGACGTCGCCACGATCCAGAATCGACGGCCCTCCCCGAGCATGCTGTCCCAGAAACCGCCGACGATGGCCGTCATCTGGTCGAACCCGCCTCGCGTGGGTGACACCCGGTAGATGCCGCGCACGCCCAGGACGCCAGTGCGACCACGACGCCCCGGGGTGCCATCCGGATTGAGCGTCGCCGCCTGATGCCCGGGCGCTCCCTCCATGCCTCGATACACGCGCGGAGCCAGGTCGGCGTTCTCTCTGAACTCCTCCGGGGTATCGAGACCGTAGATCCCAACTCCGCGCGCCGAACGGGACGGATGATTGGCGAACATCAACGGCAGGCGTTCCAGCCCCCGTAAATGCTCGAGCAGCCGACGACGCGCCGGGGCCCGACGCCGTTGGAGATCGGGAGGCAACTGCCATCCTTCGTTCTGATCGAACCCGGCCTCGATCTCCTCGAGCACTCGCGCTTCGTCGTCGGCTCTCGGAATGATCAGTGTGTGATGGTCCATCCCCGGCATGTTGAGCTCCATGCCGTAGAACTGGATCACATCCGGCACCAACTCCCGTGACAGCTGCAACTCTCGATACGCCTGGTGCAGATTGAGCTGGGAGTGGTTCGGTCCGCCATGGTCGGTCGTCACCATCCAGGTGAGGCCATGTTCGCGCGCCATGGCGGCATTGCGCGGCGTGGAGTAGATCGCGTCGAGGCCCTTCAGGGGTAGGGGAGGATTTCGGCGCCGGTCGTACCCCGGGCTCCAGTGGCTGTGTATGTGGGAGTCGCCGGCGAGCCAGCGACGAGACTCGGGCGCCGGTGCGCACATCGCAAACGTGCCAGCAGCCACGAGGGCGCCCAACCACCAGGCCCGCACACTCATCGCCTCCCCCTTGGCCCTCCTAGCGAGACTCCCCGCCCTCCGCGACGAGCCGATCGGCGCGCCTAGCGCCACGCATCGTATTCACCATGCCGTAGTTCCCTTCATGGCAGGTGTACTCGAAGAGTGGGCCCTCGGCTTCCGTCATCGGCATCTCGGCGCTCCAGCTCCGGTCCCAGGTCCCGGGATCTTCCACGGTGAATTCGTACAGGATCGTGTCCGCGCTCTGCCGCGTGAACCGTTCGACGACATGCAACTGGTCTCCAGACCCCTGGAACCCAGTCTTGGTCGTGAAGTTCGTCGTGTCGACCACCAGGGTGTCGCCGTCCCAGCGGCCGACCGAGTCTCCAGGCCACTGGCGAATCTTGTCCGAGATGTGGGGACGACCGTCGGTGGGGATGATCCGGGGCGGATTGTTCGCCATCTCAGGAAACAACACGACGTAGCCAGGCACCTGGAAGATCAGATACAGGTCGTTGTAGGGGGGCGGCGTCATGGGCGGTCCTTCGTGGTTCCACACGAGACACCGTTCCTGCGCCGGCCGATTCAGGTGACTGTCGAACCCGCGGACGGCGCGTCGCTGCTCTCCCCGTGCCCGACCACTGTCGTTCTGGGGTGGAATCCTGCCGTTCGGCGGATCGACCACGAGCGACGTGCGCAGGCTCGACAGCCCCTTGGGTATTTCCGTGCGCAGCCACTGCTCGTTGTTGTAGTGCGTCGGGTCCGCCTGGGTCGTGGCCGCCTCCCGACGTTCGGGATCACCGGACAGGATGTCAGAGAATGCCCGGCCGCGAAGCGGGTCGACGCCTTCAGCGGTCAGAACCTCGGTCAAGGCGGCCATCTCCTCCTCCGTGAGGAACTCCCGTCCTCCGAGGTGTTCCGGCCTCTGCAGCGGGGTAAAGGTCTGGGTGGTCCAGAGACCCTGGAGATCGGGGCTCCCGTCGGCCATGCGCGGCATGGTCCAGTCACCGCCCGGGGTTTCGTCCTGCGCCGCCACCGGCGTCGCGGCCCATATCAACGCCGCTGCTACTACGAACTGTCTCATCTGACCGCCCCCCAGGAAGGCGCCTGCCCGGCCGTGGCTCCGGGCTGATTATACCGGAGGGGTGATAACATGCCGGACAGTTCACCGAGGTGGGTGCATGGGGTCGCGTCCGCGCCCCCCGACTGCGCTCCCCGGGGACGCGACCACCGATGTCGCCCCTCCTGATTACCGGCTTCGTCGCTCTGCTGCTCAACGCCGCCTACCTGGCCGCTGGGCCCGACGCGACTCTGCTCTACTACACCAACGTCGCGCTGCACCCGGCCCTGGGCCTTGGTCTGGGAGCGGCGCTCCTCGGCGGCTGGCGTCGGCCAGGGGCGTTCGACGGCGGCGTGGCGCGCCTCGCGCTGGTTCTCCTCGGACTCGCGCTCCTGTCAGGGGTCGGCATCCTCATCCTGGGCGCCGGTCGGGCGCAGGCGCCGCTGGTAATCGCCCACGTCTGGGTATCGCTGCTGGGCGCCGGTGTGTTCGCCCTCTATATATGGCAGCGGGTCGCACCGGACATGACCCGTCCATGGGCCGTCCGGCTGGCGCTGCTCGCCTGCCTGATCGCGGGGCTCATGGCCCCATCGGTCGCGCGGAGCCGGGAGGCCGCGGCAGCCAGTGTCCAGATCGAGAATCCGGCTCGTCCACCGGCCACGATGGCCGAGGAACCGGCCGCGCCCGACGGACCATTCGCCCCGTCGTCGGCGACCACGACCACCAACGAGACGATTCCATCGGACTTCTTCCTGACCAGCGAGTCCTGCGGTCGCTGCCACACCGACATCTACGAGCAATGGAACGAATCCGCGCACCACTTCTCGTCGTTCAACAACCAGTGGTATCGCCGATCGATCGAATACATGCAGAGCGTGGTCGGCACGCAACCGGCGAAGTGGTGTGCCGGCTGTCACGACCACGCGGTCTTCTTCAATGGCCAGATGGATCGTCCGGTCGAGGAACTGCTCGACAGTCCCGAGGCCCACGCCGGTCTCGGCTGTACGTCGTGTCACTCGATCGTGCACGTGGGCAGCACCATGGGCCAGGGGCACTTCACCATCGAGTACCCGCCGCTGCATGACCTCGCGACCAGCGACCAACCGCTGTTGCGCTGGGCGCATGACCTGCTGCTCCACCTCGCGCCCGCGCCGCACCGCGAGACCTTCCTGAAACCGTTTCACACCGACCAGAGCGCCGAGTTCTGTTCCAGCTGCCACAAGGTGCACCTGGACGTGCCAGTAAATGACTACCGCTGGATTCGCGGCTTCAACGAGTACGATAACTGGCAGGCGTCGGGCGTGTCCGGCCAGGGCGCCCGCTCGTTCTACTACCCCGAGTCGCCCCAGACGTGCCGTTCGTGTCACATGCCCCTGGTGCGCTCCAACGATCCGGCCGCCGACGATGGCTTTGTCCGGTCGCACCGCTTCCCCGCCGCCAACACGGCGCTGCCGTATGTGAACGGGCACGACGAGCAGCTGCGCATCGTCGAAGAGTTCCTCCGGGCGAACCAGATCAGCGTGGATCTGTTCGCCATCACCCGCGCCGAAGCCGCCACCCCGGCCCCGGCCGCCCCCGTACCGGGTCAGCCCACCCTCTCCAGCACATTCGCCGTCGGCGAGGAGTCGTTCCAGGCTGGACCGGGCTTCCCGCTCGGGCTCGGTCCAGAACCTGCGGAGGTCGTCGGCCCGCTCGGCGACACGCCGGTGACGGTCCGTCGGGGTGAATCGGTCCGCGTCGAGGTGGTGGTGCGCACCCGCAACGTCGGACACTTCTTTCCGGGTGGCACCGTTGACGCGGTCGAGGCCTGGGTCGAGCTCGAGGCGGTCGACGAGACCGGCCGGGTGCTCCTGCATAGTGGCGCGGTCGCCGACGAGGGTCGCGGTCCGGTCGACCCGGGCGCCCACTTCTACCGCAGTCTGCAACTCGACGGCCACGGCAACCCGATCAACAAACGGAATGCCTGGGCGACACGCTCGGTGGCCTACGTCAGGCTCATCCCGCCGGGCGCGGCCGACACCGTGCACTATCGACTGGACATCCCCGAGGATGCCGGCGACGAGATCACGCTGCGCGCGAAGGTCAACTACCGCAAGTTCGCCTGGTGGCTCACCCAGTGGGCGTA
>CAJWMX010000210.1 GCA_913043805.1 uncultured Acidobacteriota bacterium
CCCGCCGACAGAAGCGCCCCGCCGATCAGGAGCGCCACGTCTGTCCCGTAGGACGCGAGCATCTCCTCCACCCGCTCGAGAGCCATCCCTCCCGCGGGCACTGACAGGCAGCCAGTGGCGACCAGGGACGCCACCCAGGGCGGGATGCGCCATGAAGATCACATCCGGGTGTTCCCGCACCAGAGTGTGGAACGCCGGGACGCCGATCACCATCGGCGCCACCAACGCACCGCGAATGCCGTGATCGGCCGCGATACGCAGCTGTCGCCGCAGCTGGTCGAGGTTGCCAGACAGACTTGGAAAGTAACGATCGATTGCCCCCAGCGGAGCAAGTCGAGCGGCCGCGGCCTCGACCCGAGCGGCGAAGGGGGCAACCTGCTGATCGGCCAGACCGTGGTCGTCCTTGATGAGATCGATGCCGCCTTCGGCCAGGCGACCGGCGAGGTCGCCCAGCGCGTCGGCCGGCAGGACTTGAGGCTTGAGTGCGGACGCGGTCAGGGCGCGCCCATGGGCACCCAGTCTGGCGCGGATCCCATCCACGCCGTGCCCGGGTCATCCGAACGCCCGACGAAACTCTTCAGGCAGTTCCAGATCGACGAGCTCGACGTCGCCCAGGATCGACGCATTGCCGAACAGCATGTTCATCAACTGCCCGGCTTCGAGGCCCGTGGTCTCGATCGCCAGCCCCACCCGAACCAGGTAGTATCCGCGGCCAGCAGGGTCGACCTCCTCGACCTGCCCGACGACCACACGCGCGTCGGAGATCGCCTCGACGGGCATCTCGACGCTCTACTCGACGGCGAGCGCACGGGCACGCGCGTCGACCGTCGACGCCGTCGCAGCAACGCGGTAGATGGCAGTGAAGCGAGGAGTCGTCGGCACCGCTCCGGAACGGGTCAGGGTGCGACCAACTTGTACACCCAGCCGTCGCCCTTGGTGACGAGGTAGAGCTCGCCGTCCGAGTCGATCCCCACGCGCAGGTCCACCCGGTTGCCCGGCCCGTAGGTGTTCGGGAACCCGGCCACGTCCACCAAGTCTCGCTCCTGCCCATCGAACACGAGGCGGACCTCGGTGATCTCGTTCAACCCGTCAGGATCGAGGTTGTCGGCATCAATCGCCAGCAGCCGCCCGCGCGGAAACTCGGCGAAGACAAACTTGCCCTGCAGCGCCGGAATCGCGCTGCCGCGGTAGACATAGCCTCCGCCGACCGCGGCGCCGTCGTCGTGGTCATACTGCGCGATCGGATCCACGAGATCGGCGTCGGACTCCTGACGCGGATACACCGGCCCCGGACCGCGTCCCACCGCATACCCGCTCGAGAAGGTCCCCTCGCGGAGGCGCCAGCCGTAGTTGGCTCCCGCGCGTCCGAGATTGATCTCCTCTATCTGGTTCTGCCCGATGTCACCGATGAACATCTTGCCGTCGGTGTCCCACGAGAAGTGCTGCGGGTGACGGAGCCCGGACGCCCAGATCTCAGGCGCCATGCCGGCCTGTCCCACGAACGGATTGTCCGAGGGGATGCCGTAGCCACGTCCGGCCTCGCCTCCGAGCGGATCGATCCGGATGATGGCCGCCTGCGGCACCTCCAGGGACTGACCGAAGTCGCGGGGGTCATGCGCGGCGCCACCGTCACCGAGGCAGACATACAGCATGCCGAAGTCGGCCGAGCCTGGCGCGGCGTTCGGATTGAAGGCGAGCGTGCCGATGTTGTGGTTCGGGGCGAACTGGCCAATGCGGAACACCTCGCGAGAGGTGCCACTGAACTCGTCCGCGGCCGGATCGGTCGCGGTGAACTCGAGGATCACACTCTCGTGACTCTCGGCATCATCGTCGAGATAGTCGGCCACGCCGGTCGCCGACCCCGCGCTGTAGGCGGCGTAGAGCTTTCCGTAGCCGGGCGCCCCCTCTTCGGCGAACTGCGGGTGGAACGTGACACTGACGAGACCAGACTCGTTCGGGAACATCGAGTCGTCGAAGCCGATGTCCATGGTGCGCATGTCCATGAACTCCGTCGGCGCCCGCCCGCTCTCATCGGTGATGTAGAGCACGCCGCGCAGGTCGTTCACGACGAGCCGTCCCGAACCGTCCGGGATCGGCACGAGATACTGCAGCCGCGCATAGGCCGGGTTGGTCGAGGCGGACTCGTCGTTCGACTCGATAGTCCGCGGGAAGCGGACGAACGGCTCGACCCCGACGACGAGGTCACCTTTCTGGATGGCCTCTGGAATCGGATCTTCGAGCGGCCGGGGCTGAGCCAGCGCCGCTGGCGCGAGGCCGAGGCCGAGTATGGTTGTCAGCGAGACTTCCTTCACATAGCGCATCCAGAGAGTATCGCCCAGGCCAGGAAGTGGGATCCAGCAGATGACCAGAGAGAGGCGGTGGACCGCCGACAACATACCGGACCAGACCGGCCGCGTCGCGATCGTGACCGGCGCCAACACCGGCATTGGCTACGAGACCGCACGGGCCCTGGCCCATCATGGCGCGACCGTGACGCTCGCCTGCAGGAGCCGCGAAAAAGGCGAGGCCGCAACCCAGCGCATCGTTGGCGAATCGCCCGCCGGCGCTGTCGCCTTCGCCCACCTCGATCTCTCGGATCTCGACGGGGTGGGCCGGTTCGCGGCCGAGTATGCGTCGTCTCGCGGCCGACTCGATCTACTGGTGAACAATGCCGGAGTGATGGTCCCCCCCGAGAGCAGGACCGCGCAGGGCTTCGAGCTGCAGTTCGGCGTGAACCATCTCGGCCACTTCGCGCTGACAAACCGGCTGCTGCCGCTGCTGCACGCGACGACCGGCAGTCGGGTCGTCTCGGTCTCGAGTGTCGCCCACCGGATGGGCAAGATGACCTTCGACGATCTCGACTTCACCCCCCGCGGCTACGACGCCTGGGCCGCCTATGGCCAGAGCAAGCTGGCCAACTTGTTGTTCACCTTCGAACTCCAGCGGAAGCTGTCGGCCGACGGCTCCGACATCATCGCCACCGCCGCACACCCGGGCTGGACCGGAACGGACCTCCAACGGACCTCTCTCGCGGCCCGGATCGGAAACGTGCTCTTTTCGATGAAGCCACCACAGGGCGCTCTGCCCACGCTGCGCGCGGCAACCGACCCGATGGCGAAGGGCGGCGACTACTACGGGCCGGACGGTGTGGGAGAAATGCGAGGGTATCCCGTCAAGGTCGGCACGACGGATGCCGCGCGGAACGAGGCGGATGCGGCCCGACTGTGGCAGGTCAGCGAGGAGCTGACCCATGTCCGCTATGTCTCGGCCACCTGCCCCCTCAGCCGTCCGGCTAGCGGCGGGCGCGCTGAAGCTCAAGCCAGGACCGGAGCATCTGGGTGACGAAGGCAACGTCGCCCGTGTTCTGCGAGTTGTGCCCTACGCCAGGCAGGGTCACCAGGGTGAGGTCCTGGCCCATCAGGTCCCAGGTGCCGTTCAGCGACTCATTGACGTAGGCGCGGTCCTCGAGTCCGTGGAACTCGAGGACGGGCATCTCGATCGGCACGATCGGCGACTCGTCGACGAGACACGGGGTGCGGTCGCCAACGCCCTCCAGTTCGGGCTGGCACGCTATCTGGCCGGCACACCCCTCGAGGCTCAGCTCGAGCTGGTGCCCACCGGTGATGTGGAAACGTCCGCGGCTGAACCCGAGGACGATCCGTAGGACTTCTGGGTGTTCAACGCCAGCGTCAGCGGCGACTACGAGTCGGAAGCGCTCAGTTCGGGACAGTTTCTCTTTGGCTCGTTCGCGGCCGACCGCACGACCGAGGACTGGGACATCGCAATCGGGCTGAGCACGTCTCACAGCCGGGATCGCTTCGAGTTCGAGGACGGCGGCGAGTTCACCAGCACCAGCGAGTCTCTCGACCTGACCGGCACGGTGGTCGGCGCCCTGGCCGACCACTGGTCATGGGCCGCCGGGGGCAGCGTGACCAGATCGACGTTCCTGAATCAGGACCTGACGGTACGCTTCGCGCCGGGCCTCGAATACAACGTCTTCCGCTACGACGAGTCGAACCGCCGGCAGCTGACGATCGCCTACGCGCTCGGCGTGAACCGCTTCCGCTACGAACAGCCCTCCATCTTCGGCGAAACGACGGAAACCCGCCTGGACGGCACGCTGACCGTCTCGCTCGATCTGACCCAGCCCTGGGGACGCAGTGGGCTCGCCCTCGAAGCCGCGCAGTTCCTCGACGACCCGGGTCAGAACCGGGTCGTGGCGTTCGGTGATCTGGGACTGCGGCTGTTCCGGGGAGTCTCGCTCGAGGTCTACGGAAGCGCGTCGAGGATCCGTGATCAGATCTTCCTCCCGGCGGCCGGCTTGACCGCCGAGGAAGTACTCGTCGAGCTCCGTCAACAACGAACCGGCTTCCAGCTGAGCCTGTCGGTCGGCGTGAGCTTCACCGTTGGCTCGATCTACAACAACGTGGTGAACTCCAGTTTCCGCGGCGCCGCGGGAGGACTGCTTCGCCGGTTCTAGTACTTCCATTGGGCTTCGCCCCAAACCCCACGCGCACCGTGCGCGCCCGATCAACAGGTCTACCGGGTCCAGTCGGCCCGCAAGGCCTCGCGGTCGACCTGGACACCCCGCAGGTAGACGTCGGTGATCTGCCGGCTGTTCATGATGTCGTCGAGCGGGTTGGCGTCGAGCACCACGAAGTCGGCGCTACGGCCGGTTTCGAGGGTTCCGGTCTGGTCGAGCCCAAAGGCGCTCGCCGCCCGGATGGTCGACGCGACGATCGCCTCCGACGGCGTCATCCCCAGCTCGACGAACAGTTCGATCTCGAGATGGTCTGCGTAGCCGAAGAAGTCGCCTACCGCTCCGGCATCAGTACCCAGGATGATGTGGTCGCGCAGGCGCAGAAAGTTGTCGGCGATCACGCGCGCCCGCTCCTCGGCCGCGGCGCTCCTGGGCTGGGTCGGGTCGGGGCCGCCAGCGGCCGCCTCGCCCAGCATCGTCACCACCCGCTCGGGCACCTGTTCTTGGAAGAACGGGTCGTCGAACACCGGACGGCGGTACGGCTCGCCGCGGGTCACCATTCCGAGCGTGGGCACGATATAGACGTTGCGTGCCACCACCATCGCCAGATACTCGTCGTCGACGTCGGTGTCGTACGGCATGTGGATGAACCGCCGGACACCGGCTTCGACTAACCGCTTGTGGTCCTCGAGCGTGGTGGCGTGGGCAATGACCCTGATGTCGCGCACCGCGGCTTCGTCAATGATGGCCGTGTAGATCTCGGGCGGGAGCATCACCTCGGCGCCACGCCGGCGGTCGCGGGCGTCGACCCAGATCTTCAGAATGCCAACGCCTCGGTCGGCCAACCGCCGCACCGCCGCCCGGCCCTCTTCCGGCGCCGTGACCTCGTTCACGCCCCACCACCCGGCATCGTCGGTGAACCGCGGGTTGGGCCCGCCGCCTGGTGTGCCCAGGCCGGGCGACACGAGGTAGCGGGCTCCGTCGACTTCGCCGACCCACTGGGCCTGCCGGACCTCGAGCGCGATCTCCTCGATGTCGCTGCCCGTGGAGATGATGGTCCCCACCCCGTAGTAGGCGTGACGATCGAGGTGGTCGATGAGGTTGTCGCGCGTGAACTGCTCCGAGCCCCAGCGCTCGTAGGCTTCCCAGCCGAGGTGGGCGTGGGTGTTGACCAGGGCCGGCATCACTGTCTTGCCGGACAGGTCGACGAGCCTCGCGTCGGGCGGGACGACCACTTCGCCGACATCGCCGACCTCGACGATGCGGTCGTCGCGCACGAGCAGCGCCCCCTCG
>CAJWMX010000211.1 GCA_913043805.1 uncultured Acidobacteriota bacterium
CTCGTCACCCCAGTAGATCGAAGGTTCCAGGTTCTCCTGGTCGATATACGACTCGAAGTCACCTTCGCCCGGCGTGTCACGGACCGGGATGCGGACCTCGTGCGCCTCGTTGGTGTTCGGGTCGACCCAGACGAGCTTGTCGTTGGCGAACTCGACCCCGTAGATCGGACCACCGGCGTTGATCGTCGGGTCACGCTTGTCGGTGGCGATCTCGTCGTGGATGTAGGCGGTCTCCCCGCCCCATTCCCACATGGTGAGCACGACGTTGCGCTCCTGACCTTGGGGCCGTGGCGGAGCGTCCGGCACCTCACCGGCCATGATCCGGTCGGTCCACTCGGCATACATGGCGACGGCGCGGTCTTCGCCGAACCGTCGCAGGTAGCCTTCCATCAGGTTGCCCCGCTGCCCGGCGCGCACGCGATGGGCCCAGGCGGCCTCCGTCGAGTCGTAGTTACCCGGATCCAGGATCTCGCGGGTTGCTTCGTTGCCCAGCTGGTGACACAGCTGACAACCCTGCTTCAGCCCGTCGATCCAGGCGGCCTGGTTACGCATCCCGGGCGAGATCCCGTTGCCGTTGTCGCCGGTGCCTGGGAACTCACTGGGAGGTGGCACCTCGACCAGCGAGTACCAGTAGTTGGCCGGATAGACCGCGGCCGCTTCCTTGGGGCTCGCCGCGGCGGTGGCCCGCAAGTCGACCGTCGCGCCGGGGCGGCTCTGGATCGGCATCGAGTCGGCAAGGCCATAGCCTCGGACCCACAGGTCGTACTCGGCGGCCGGCAGGTCCGGCACGAGGTAGCGTCCCTGGTCGTCGGTCACGACGATCTTCCGGAAGCGTGTATCGAGGTCGTCGGTCTCGGCGATGACCCAGACTCCCGCTTCGAGGCCAGAGGCGCTCCGGACCACGCCGCCGATGTCGTCGGCGTCCATGGACATCTGCGCGGTCACGTCTTGCGACACCCAGGCCGCAGCGCCGGCGAGCAGAAGGGCCAGGCCAGCCACGCCGAATCCCCGTGTCAGTCGGTTGTGCATCAGTTCCTCTCTATCTGTACGTGAGCGGATCCTACGAGCAGAGGGCGAGACGGATGTCGGCCACCGAAGGGAGGCGACCGCCAGAGAGCATGAGGGGGTTGTATCACTTTCGCGGAGCGTCCGCCATCCCGACCGGCGCTCAGGTCAGGTCGGCGCCTTGTCCGCGGTAGTAGCTGCCGAGGTGGGTCCTGATCGGAGTCGCGAACTTCTCGATCATCCGTTCGGTCCACCGAGGCATCTCGTCGCCCCGCTTTTCGTAGTAGCTCGCCACGTCTTCGTCGTGTGCGTCGAGGGCGCGCAGGACCTGAGCGTCGTCGGGGTAGCGTTCCTCGAACAGCACATCGTCGAGGGCGAACCGGGGGCGCTCGATGGGGTCTTCGTCAGGCCGACCCACGCAGAGGCCGAAGAGCGGATATACCCCATGCGGGAGGTCGAGCACCTTGCTTGCTTCGGGCAGCCGATTGCGGAGCCCACCGATATAGCAGAAGCCGTACCCGAGTGACTCGAAGGCGAGCGCCATGTTCTGAGCGAACAACGTCGCGTCGATGACCGCCAGCAGGAAGGCCTCGAGCCGGGAGTCATACGCGCGCCCGGCCCGCTGGGCCGCCAGTCGATGGCGGCGAGTGTCGCCGCAGATGACGAAGAACCCGGGGGCGTCGGCGACCTTGGTCTGGCCCCCGGTCAGGGTCACAAGCCGTTCCCGGGTCTCGGCGCTGCGGATCCGGATACAGCAGTAGGCCTCAATAGCGCTGCTGGTCGCGGCGCGCTGGCCTGCCTCGACCGCCGCGCGGACGTCCTCCTCGAGCAGTGGCTCGTCGGTGTAGTGGCGGATGCTGCGGTGGCGGTTGAGAAGCGTGAGCGTATCGTTCATGGCGAGGATTCAAGCACAGGCCGGCGACGCGAAGCGTTCGTGGCCTGTTCGATGGCGTGGGCCAGTTGCAGGGTGCCGAGCTCGTCGCCCGGGCGCCCCACGACCTGCAGGCCCACGGGCAGGCCGTCGGGGGTGAAGCCGGCCGGCACCGAAGCGGCGGGCAGTCCCGTCACGCTGATGCGGTAACAGGACTTCATCCAATCCAGGTAGGTGTCCAGGGCCACCTCGTTGATGCGGGTGACGTAGGGCTGGTCGATCGCGAACGGCACCACCTGGCAGACGGGAAGCACCAGGAACTCGAACTGCTCCTGAAACTGTCGGCAGCGTTCGTCGAGGGCGGCCCGGAGCCGCTCGGCGGTTCCCAGCTGGGGGCCGGTCAGTGCGCGCCCCGCCTCGATGTTCCAGACCACCGTGTCCTTGAGCTGGTGTCGGTGACGGTCGAGCAGATCTCCGAACGCCAGTTCGAAATACCACGCGCGCCAGACGACGAAGACCTCGTCGGCCCCGGACAGGTCAGGCTCCGCGTCCTCGGTCACACAGCCCAGTTCCTCGAGCAGTGACCGGACGGGCGCCAGCGCGTTCAGCACGGCGGGTTCCATCGGGAGGCCGCCCAGTGTCTGGCTCCAGGCCACCCGGACGTCGGTCAGGTTGCGTTCCAGCCTCCCGCTGAGGGGGGCGGCGGGCCACCGACCCGAGAGCGGCGCGCGCGGGTCCGGACCCGCGATCGCATCGAACAGCAGGGCCGTATCGGCCACTGTCCGGGCCATCGGGCCATGGACGTTGAACGGAAACCGCGGAGCCGGGGTGGGCCAGCGTGGCACGCGCCCCGGTGTGGGACGCAAACCGACGACGTTGCAGAAACTGGCGGGGTTGCGAAGCGACCCGCCCAGGTCGCTGCCGTCGGCAAGTGGTGCCATGCCGGCGGCCAGCGCGACGGCCGAACCGCCACTGCTTCCTCCGCAGGTCCGGTCTTGCGCATAGGGGTTGGCCGTGGCGCCGAACACCTCGTTGAAGGTTTGGGAACCGGCGCCCAGCTCCGGCGTGTTGGTCTTGCCCAGACTGATCGCGCCCGCGGCCCGTTCCCGCTGGACGATCAGGGCGGTCTCGGTCGGGACATGGTCGGCGAAGACCTGTGACCCGAACGTCGTTCGCATGCCGGCGGTCACGAACAGGTCCTTGTGCACGATCGGGAGTCCATGCAGCGAACCCAGCTCCCGGCCCTTCGCCTGGGCCTCGTCGGCGGCAGCGGCCGCCGTGCGCGCCTGGTCGGCGTCCAGCGTCACGATGGCGTTCAGGCGTGGATTGAGCGCTTCGATCCGACTCAGGTGCGCCTCGACCACCTCCCGGGCGGAGACACGCCTGTGGGAGAGCTCCTCGCGAAGCTCGCAGGCGGAGAAGTCGACCAGGGTGGTGGCTGACGCCATGTGAGGGCATATTCTACCTGGGCGGTCGCACCCTCGGCGTCAGCGTGCCGCTGGAGTCCGGGCTGTAGGGGGATGTCGGCGTCCACACCGACTCCTGGGAAGAGATGTCGAATCGAGTGCATCGGTGCTGGGGGGGCTGGCGTTGATACGGCTTGTGGCCCTGCTGCTCCTCGTGCTGCCTCAGGGTGTCGGCGTTGACCCGTTTTCCTCGATGGTCCCGGGCGGTCAGCCCGAGGGGTGGGAGCCGCTGCGTTTCTCCGATGTCGAAGACACCCGCTATCGCCTGGTGGAGCACGCCGGCGGCGTCGTGCTCGAAGCCGAGAGCGCGGGGACGGCCTCGGCGCTGGTGACGTCTATCACGGTAGACCTGTCCGCGACCCCGGTGCTCGAGTGGTCCTGGGAGAGCGAGCAGAGCTGCGTCGTGGGGGACTGGACCGACGAGGCGCGGGACGACTATCCGATGCGCATGTTCGTGTTGTTCGAGCCGCGGCGCAGTCTGTTCGGATGGATGCGCAAGCTCACCCCGGGCTTCGATGGCGAGGCGGTGTTGTATCTCCAGGACGCCGACGCTGACCAGGCCAGGGACCCGGCGTCCCATTTGACCGATCGCATTCGGGTCATCCCCCTGTCGTCCGAGCCTGAGGCCGGCTGGCGACGCGCCGCCCGGGACGTCGCGGCGGACTACGAGGCGCTGTTCGGACGGACGCCTCGCGGCGTCGCCGGCGTGGCCGTGATGACCGACACCGACAATACGGCGACGGCCTGTCGTACGAGGTTCGGCGACATCCGCTTCCGAGAGGGTCTATGAGGGGGAGGCTGCTGCCGGTCCTGCTACTGGTCATCGCGACGACCGGCACGCAGGCACGGGCGTTCGACCATGTCCATGCCGACTGGACGGCGCTGCTCGAACGGCACCTCACCGTCAGTGGCGGCGTCGGCACGGTCGACTACGCGGGACTGGGGGCTGAACGCGCGGTCCTGGACCGGTATCTGGCCGCGCTCTCCGGCGTGACCGCCGATGAGTTTTCTCTCTTTTCGGCCGACGAGCGGCTGGCGTTCCTGATCAACGCCTACAACGCGTTCACGGTCCAGCTGGTGCTCGATCACCAGCCGCTCGACTCAATCAAGGACGTCGGCGGCTGGTTTCGCTCGCCGTGGAAACGTCGTTTCTTCGAGCTGCTGGGGGAGGTGCGCCACCTGGATGACGTCGAGCACGGCATGATCAGGGAGTGGTTCGACGAACCCCGCATCCACTTTGCCGTCAACTGCGCCGCCCGGAGCTGTCCGCCGCTGCAGGAGGAGGCCTTTGTCGCGAGTCGGCTCGAGGCTCAGCTCGAGCGCGTCACGAGTCACTTTCTTCGGGATCCGCGCCGCACGCGGTTTGACGCAGAGCGTGGCCGGCTCGCCTTGCCCTCGGTCATAGACTGGTATCGGGACGACTTCGAGACCGGCGGGCAGCGGCTCGGGACGTTCGTCGCGGATCGACTCGCCGATGACCCGGGCGAAGCTGAAGCGATCCGCGTCGCTCGGATCACCTTCCTCGACTACGACTGGGCGCTGAACGCGCCCTGGATCCAGCCGGACGACCCGTCGTTTATGGACAGTCGTATCGACGAAGCGCTCCAAGCGACGTCGTCGGCGCGGAGTCGTCGCGTTTCCACCCTGAACGCGACAGTGCCCGGCGCCTGTCCAGGCGGCGGGGAGTGCCGGCAGATCCAGTCGACCAGTGACACGCTGGCGTCGAAGTCCGGCTCGGTCAGCCATTCCAGATACATCTTGGTGCGGTAGCCAGGCGGCAATGATGCCGTCACGGCCGCGTCGGCGCCCGGCGCTTGCCTGGTTGTCTCCTGACCCGGGGGGGTGACCAAGGGGCGCGCCTCGTAGCGCCCCGGCGCGTCGTACATCGTCCAGCTCTGGGACAACCCCAGCACGTCGGCGACCTGATCGACACGCCACGGCGGCGGTGTGAACGTTTCGAGGTTGACGACCAGGACCAGCGCCAACGCGATGCCGGCGGTGGTTCGCGCCAGGCGACCGGCGAGTCGCGGCACGTCGGCGGGAGGACGGGGCGACGCGAGCGAGCGACGGGTGATGCGGTTCCAGCTGGTCTCCGGGACGTGCGGGAGCAGCGCGAGCGTGGCCACGACCGGGAACAGCCCCAGCTCGATGGTGCTCCCGAGCCCGATCTGAAGCGCCAGCAACGAACCCAGCGCCGTCAGCCGCCATCTCGCGGAACTGGTGGGCCAGATCAGCACCACCGGGGCGAAGAGCTCGATCGCAAGGACGAGTTAGGTCAATGGGGCCGTCAGCCATGGCCACTCAGCCAGCCAGGCGCCCGCCGGTCGGATCCAGTAGAGCTGTTGCAACACGTAGCCGACGGCGGTGCCGTCGCGCCAGTCGGGCTGGAGGAGCTTGAAGAGCGCCGCGCACACGTACATCA
>CAJWMX010000212.1 GCA_913043805.1 uncultured Acidobacteriota bacterium
AGAAGAGCGCTGCCGCGAGATGGGTATCACCGAGATGTCGAAGATCTACCGCTCGGCCGATCTGGCCTGTGGGCGCAAGATCCTCTTCGCGGCGACCGGGGTCACGGATGGCACATTGATGAAGGGCGTGCGCTTCTTCGGCGACGGAGTGCGGACCAGTTCACTGGTGATGCAGTCCGAGCCGCAGCGGGTGCAGTTCATCGACACTATCCACCTGGAAGGGCGCGACAACGTCAAGATCCAGTTCTAGGTTTCTCGGCGAGGGTCTCGTCTAGCGGCATTGCGACCTCAGTCACAGACCGCCAGTCTGTTCCTTCGGTCGCGCCTTGCCAGACGAGACCCTCGCCAAGAAGCCGTGAGTACGGGCACGCTGCCACAGGGACGGAGTGTGCGTTGCTGAGCAAATGTCCTGGAAACGGCCCTTGCTCTGGCCGTCGGCCGCCAAAGCCCGATAAGATTAGGTACAGGTCTCGATCCGACCGATCGGGCCCCTGGGAGAGTCGTGCGTAGATCACGGTTCAGCTCCGTCGTGGCCGTCTTGAGCACGCTATGCGTGTGGTTGGCCTCGGCGTCCGCCTTCGCTCAGCCCGAGGCGCTCGACGATGGCGCGCCGCTAGCCTACCGGCACCAGCCCAGGGTGCTGTTCGCGAACCAGACGGCGGACATCGAGGTTGTCTTCGAGATCCTGGGCGATGTCGACGAGGTGACGTTCCGCCGGAACGTCCCGTCGCTCCCCGGGGGATTCACGACCGAGCGCTGGGCGCGTCAAACGACCCGTTCGGTTGACGGCCGGCTCGTCAGCGTGTTCGGGGCGCGTTATGAGTCGGCGATTCTTGCGGATCTGGTCGTGTACCCCCATGGCAACGACTTTCCGCAGGTACCGCTCGGCCGGGTCAGCATCCCGGGACGGGACGGTGACCCGCCGGTCGTCTGGCTCAGGCTGGCGCCCTCGAACCTGCCCGAGGCACCCATACAGATACTTGGCGCCGAGGCGCAGTACGCGAGTCACGTCGTTAATCTCGTGGTGCCCGGCTTCGGTGACACCCGCGTGCTCGGCGGCGCCGACGCCTTCGCCGTCCAGCAGGCGGCAACGACGTTCTATCGGTACTTTATCGACGCGTACGAAACGCTCGCGTTCCTGCCCTCGGTGTCGCCGTTCCTGGAGCATGACGGACTCCATCAGAACGTCTGGAACGACACAACCGGCATCGGGATGGAAGCAGTCGACCAGCGGGCCGACTTCGGCAGCGATACGCTTCGGTCCGTCCAGGTCTATCCAGCGGGGTTTGGAGGCCATCAGGCGACGCTTTTGCGCCAGCTTGGGTACCAGTGGGGCGACGAGTCGAATCTGGCGTCGATCGCCGGGGTCGTCCCAGCCGGTCGCGAGCCGGGCCGACACACCCCGCTCGTCGATGGCGGTGCGACGCTCCTCGGGGCGGTGCTGCTCGGGACACGAGCGGTGGAGTTCGTCGATGGCGTGCCGCGGATCGTTCGCAGTTCCGCCCCGGTGGCCTACCACCCCCTCCAGCAGTATCGGATGGGGCTGCTCGGGGTGGACGGCGTGCCGGACGTTCGGGTGTTCACCGAACAGGAGCAGTTCGGAGACGATGCGTCGGCGCCACAGGTCGGCACGGAAGTGCGCGGAGATTGGGTGACGGTCGGCGTGAACGATCTCCTGGCTGCGCTCGGTACCCGCGAGGGGCCCATCTTCGAGCGCTGGCGACAGGCGTTCGTCGTGGTCTCTGACGAGCTTATCTCACAACGCGAGATGGACTTTTTCAACTTCTACGCCAGGCGCGCAGGCGCGTCGGAGGGAACACGCTCGGTCGATGGGTTCGGGTCATTCTCCGAAGCCACCGGCGGCGCGATGACCTTGGCCACCGATATCGTCGCCCCCGGGGGAGAGGCCGAGGCCGCGGGGGGCGCGGTGTCCGATGTCCCGTTCGGTGCCGGGGACTGGCGCGGGATCGTCTTCGACGAACCGGTGCCCAGCGTGTTGAATGCGGGCGAAACGCTGACCCTGACCGGCAGCATCGACCCGGACACCCTGCCTGGGAGTCACCAGTTCATCATCCTCCGGCTTGCCAGACACGGCGACCCGGCGTCGGACGCTCGCACGGTCCAGGCCACGATCAGCGGGGGACGGTTCACCCTTCCGTTGAGTCTGGCGGGTGCGCCCGCGGGTGCCTACACGGTCGATCTGTTCGTGTACGACGACGCCAGCGGCCCGGCGTTGCCAGCCGGCTCGCTGACCCCCCTCCAGGTGCGGTAGCTGCCGTGACCACGAAGGTCCGGCTCAGCCACCAGCCGACGGCGGAGCCGTTCGCCCAGGCCGCGGCCGTGCTCGCCGCCGACGGGATCGTCGCCTACCCGACCGACACCCTCTATGCGCTCGGCGTCGACCCGCGACGGAACGACGCGGTCGAGGCATTGTGCGACATGAAGGAGCGGGGCGCGGGCGCCGGCTTGCCGTTGATCGCCGGCAGTCTCGAGCAGGTCGAGGCGTCTCTCGGGCCGCTCTCGGCGCTTGGTCGACAGCTGGCCGAGCGCTGGTGGCCGGGTCCCCTGACGCTGGTCTATTCCCCCGCGGTCCTGCTGGCGGAGGCGGTCCACGCTCCCGACGGCAGTCTCGCGGTTCGTTGCCCGCCAGCGAGGCGGCGCGCATGCTGGCCGTCGCACTCGGTCATCCGGTGACCTCGACTAGCGCCAACCGCCGGGGCGCGAGGCCGGCCCAGGATGCCGACGCGCTGGCGCGCGAGCTGGGCCCGGAGATCCGGCTGCTGCTCGAGCATCCCACGCCGCTCGAAGGCGCTCCATCGACGATCGTGGACGTGCGGACCGAGGCCCCGACGCTGCTTCGCGCGGGCTCGGTGCCGTGGGAGCGCGTGCTACAATCCACGCGTGCTTGAGGGCGGCGGAGGACCTGGAAACGGGGCGTCAGCGGACGGCACAGGCGTTGCCCTCGCCTCACCCCACCTCACGATAACCATGCTCGACGGAGGGTCGCCCCGGTGGCGGCCGCTCCTGGTCGCGGTGTGCGCCGTCGCGGTACTCGTTGCCGGCTGTGCCACGCGTGCGCCGGTGGTCACGGCGCCAAGTTTCCCCGACTTTCCGTTCCCGACGGTGCCGGCCGAGCTCGCCGGCTCGCCGGCCGCGCGTGAGCACGAGCGGGGATGGGCGCTACTTCAGGCAGGAGATCTGGAGGGGGCAAGACGCGCGTTCCAGGCGGTCCTGGCATCGAGCCCGGGGTTCCATCCCGCCGACGCCGGGGTCGGTTATGTCGGGCTTGCCGCGGGTGCGGTGGATGAGGCGGTCGCGGGGTTCGATCGGGCATTGGCCTGCAGCGCAGCCTATGTCCCGGCGTTGCTTGGCCGCGGCGAGGCGCTGTTGCGTGCCGACCGGACCGACGAGGCGGTGCAAAGCTTCGAGGCGGCGCTGGCGGCGGATCCGACCTTGACGGACCTACGTCCGCGGGTGGCCGAGCTTCGGTTCAGCTCGTTGATGGAGCAGGTGGCTGAGGCTCGCATGGCGGCCGAGGCAGATCGCGACGAAGAGGCGCGCGCCGCCTACAAACGGGTCATCAGAGCCTCGCCCGAGAGTGGGTTTCTGTATATCGAGCTGGCCCAGATCGAACGGCGAGCGGGGGACCGAGCGTCGGCGTTGTCACGCCTCGAACAGGCGGTCACGCTCGACCCGTCGGCGGGCGGCGCCTGGCTGCTGATGGCCGACATCCTGCTCGAGGAAGGGGCGCTGGATCAGGCGGAAGCGGCGCTGCTGCGTGCTGATGCGGTGGAGCCGGGGCCGGAGGTCGATCGCCGGTTGGCCATCGTGGAGGAGCGTCGCCGTCTCGACGCGCTGCCCACGGAGTTCCGGGCGATCGCCGATGCCGAGGAACTGTCCCGCGGTGAGCTGGCGGCCCTGATCGGGGAGGGGTTCGCCTCCGAGCTCGAGATCGCGGCGGCTGGTCGGACAGCGATCATCACCGATGCACGCAGTCACTGGGCCTACGGGTGGGTCATCTCGGTCGCTCAGGCCGAGGTGATGGATGCGGACACCAACTACCGGTTCTTGCCTGACCAGCCGGTCAGCCGGGCGCTCCTGGCCGATGTCATCATGCGGCTGCTGTCGGTTGCCGGGCCTGCCGGGGACGAGGGGCCGCCGCGGATCAGCTTCTCCGATCTGGCCCCGGGCCATCTGAGCTATCCGGCGGCCGCGGGTGCCGTGGCGGCGGGGGTGCTCGACCCCCTGGAACGCAACAGCTTCCAGCCCGCGCGGACGGTCAGCGGCGCCGAGGCGATTCGGGCGCTGAGTCGTCTGGGCGCTCTGCTCGAGAACTGAACACCTGACGATGTCAGCCCTTACGGTCGCCAATCAGCTTACGCTCCTGCGCATGTTGCTGATTCCGGCGCTGGTCATCCTGGTGTTGTACGGGAACAACGGCTGGGCGCTGGTCGTGTTCATCGTGGCCGGAGTCACCGACGGCCTCGACGGCATGCTCGCGCGGTGGTGGGGGCAGCGTACCAGCCTGGGGGCGCTGCTTGACCCGATGGCCGACAAACTGTTGGTCCTCTCGACCTTCGTGGTCCTCAGCCTGCCGGAGCTCGACTTGCCGAACCAGTTTCCGGTCTGGCTGACCGTCCTCGTGATCAGTCGTGACGTGATCATCGTCGTGACGGCGGCCATCGTGCATTTTTCTCTGGGACACCGAACGTTCACGCCAACCCTGCTCGGAAAGGCCACGACGTTCGTCCATATCCTCGGCGCCACGGTGGCGCTCTTCCTGAACTGGCGAGGGCATACGTCGGTGGTGTTCGAACTCGCAATCTATGCGACGTTGGCCATTACGCTGGCCTCGGGTCTGCACTACATCTTGCACGCAACACGCACGCTAGGTGACAGCGGCTGACGACGGGCGTCCGGGAGGAGACGGCGGCTGGCTGGCAATCAAGGCGGCCGCTATGCTTGGTGCACGACGGGAGACACCGACATGTTCAAGAAACGCGCGGGAGATGTCGGATCGGCCAAGGACCAGGGGGCCGAGCTACAGGAGCTGATCGACACGGCGCGCGAGGATTGGGCCGCGCTCAGCACCATACTCACGTAGATCGAGCTGCATGGCTCCAAGCTGTCGACCCTGGGGCGATCCCCGCAGGACGTGAACGACAAGGCAGGCGGAGCAGCCGGCAAGATGGACGGGCTGACCAAGCGGCTGTCGACGCTCGAGTCGCGGGCGACCGGCCTCGAGGAGGTCGAGCAGCGGATTGACACCCTCCAGGGCGCCGCCGAGCCGGCGGAGTCCGACAGCCAGTCCGCGTGACCGACGGCCTCAGACCGAGGCCAGTTTCGTTCGGAAGTACTCGATCGTGTGGGTCAGCCCATCAGCGAGTGCGACAGATGGGTGCCACTCGAGGAGCGTCTGGGCGCGGGTGATATCCGGCTGACGTACCTGCGGGTCATCTTCGGGGAGTTCCCGGTGCACGATGCGGCTCGACGAGCCGGTGAGCCGCAGGATCTCCTCGGCAATTTGCAGTATGGTCATCTCCTGCGGATTCCCGATATTCACCGGATCATTGGTCTCGGAATCCATCAGCCGCAGGATGCCCCCGACCAGGTCGGTGATGTAGCAGAAGCTGCGGGTCTGGCTCCCATCTCCGTACACCGTTAGCTCTTCACCTTGGAGCGCCTGCGCTATGAAGTTCGGGACGGCACGGCCGTCGCGGACCCGCATGCGTGGGCCGTAGGTGTTGAAGATGCGGACGAT
>CAJWMX010000213.1 GCA_913043805.1 uncultured Acidobacteriota bacterium
ACTCAATCTGAAGACCCGGACCTGGTAGCGGAGCCGACAGGTGGGAACGGCTCCGGTCGAGAGCACCGGCACGCCGACCGCCTGCATCGCGAAAGCGCTGCCCGCCACGCCGGGACCACGCCGATGATCTCGTTGCCCACACACACGCACGTCTCATGGGACACCCGAAGCCAGCGGCGCGCGGCGCGAAGCGGCGGATAGCCCGCGCCGGCCAGCAGCACGGAGATGAGTGGACTCGTAGCCAGGGGCAGCAGGAACCCTGCGTCCAGCGTGCTGGGGTCGACACCGGCCGGCGAGGCCACCAGTCCCGCGCCAACCAGTCCGCCCAGCAGCGCGTGGGTCGTCGAGATCGGAAACCCGAGCCGAGTCGCAGCCAGGACCGTCAGCCCTGCCGCCAGCGCGACCGCCGTGGGAAAGACCGGGTCGACCACGACCGCGGGCGGCACCAAGCCCTTCCCGGAGAAGGCGTCGCGCAGGCCACGAGCCAACACGATGGCGGCAATCGAGCCTGCCGCGGTCGTACAGGTTGCCCACGCCAGCGCGCGGCGGTAGGTGGTGGTCCCACTGCCAAGCAGTGTCGCGACGCCCTTGAAGTTGTCGTTGGCCCCGTTGGCGTACGCCAGGAGCAGGCCGATGCCCAGCACCGCGATGGTCGTCATCACGGATAGGGCGCCTACCCCCGACGTGGTGATCCGCGACCCGCGGCCGCGATACGGCTGACGGCGGGATCAGTTGAGACTCTTGTGAGATTGAGTACTAAAACCTCACGATGGCGGCAACGTGCGGACGGGTCAGCCAGTTGTCGTTCGCCCCGGTGCCGGTGACCAGGCGCCGGCTGATGTGCATCGTGAGATCCAACGTGAGGTTCGGCACCGGCACGTAGGCGATCGTGAACATGTGCAGCCAGAGATTGGTCCCCGGCATATCGCTGAAGACGAAGGGCGACAGCGCGGCTTCCTGTTCGATCCGACCGATCGTGTAACCCAGCTCGTAGGTGCCCTGCTCTCCCGAGCCGCCATACTCCGCTTCGAACCACAGGCCGGTGTCCTGGTCGGTTGCGGCGCGCGTGTTCTTGAGGTATTCACCGAGCACGCGCAGCGGGTAATTCTCCCGTCCCGTGTCGATCTCCGCCTGGACGATGGTGTCGACCATGTTGAAGTCCGACACCAGGCCGATGATGTTGCCATTGGCATCCCGCTCGACCTGGTTGGTCAGCAGGCTGTTGAGCGGACCGTTGGCGCGGCCGACCGCGACCTGGTCGACGTTCCCGAATCCATAGTCGGCGACCGACACCTGTAGCCGGTGAGGACCGAAGCGAAACCCGACCTCACCGTAGGCCGCGAGCATGTAGGCGTCCTGGTCGCGACTGACCTCGTTCACCGCCGTCTGCAGGGCCAGCAGCGTCACGTCGACCCGGTCATTGACGTCCCAGGCCACCTGCTCGAAGCCCCCCTCGAAGTTGAGGTCGTCGTCCCACACCATCTGGGTACGAGTCACCGGCGATCCGAACTTGCCCATGGCCAGCGTCAGCGCCGAGCCACCGGGGTTGTAGCGGATGTTGGCCCGATCGAGATTGAAAGGCTTAGGACGAAAGAAGCTGGTAAAGGTCTGGTTGGTGGACACCGGAGTCCCCGGGTCACCACTGGCAATCTGAATCTGCAGTCGAGTGTCGTCGTTGATCTCGGTGTCGATCCGCAGCCGCAGCCGGAAGCGGGTCCGGTGGCGGGCCTCACGATCCGTCTGATAGAACCCCTCGTAGCGGGAGCGAAAATCACCGCCGAACTGGATCCGCTCGTGCCATGGCGACAACTGGGCCTCGGCGGGTACGCCTCCCGCCGCCAGCAACAAGCCGAGTAACATGAGGCGCCAACTGAACCGCCTCACCACTGCTAACGCTGTCTCACGTTTGATCATGAGACGAATCTAGCAGCGGCGAATTTCAAACCAATTACTAGAACGTTAAATCGATGTAAATGAACCGCGTGGAACAGCCGCCGGCTGACAATCGAGGGATTCCCGGCAACAATTGGACCGTGATGAACGCCGCACCAGCCTCGGGGCGGGTCCCGTCCGCCCATCGACTCATACGGCCCACGACTCTGGCAGCCCTGGCGTTCGTACTCATCGCGGTGCCCTTGCGAGCGCAGGAGCCGACCGCGGACGAGATCGTCGATCTGGCCGTGGCCCGCGCCGAGCTCCAGCGCGACTCGGGGTTGGACCAGGCCTTCGAGGCGACCCTCGAGTCGATCACCGAGCAGCTGGATGGTGACGGCGAGGTCAAGGAAACCGAGCGGGAGACCTACCGCCAGTACCCGGTGGAAGGGGTGATATTCGAGGAGCTCGTCGCCCGCGAAGGCGAGCCGCTCGACGAGAACGACGCCGAGGACGAGGTCGACCGCCGCGAGAAATTCGCCAAGGAAGTGCGTGAGCGTCGCGCCAAGGGCGAGGACCCGGAGCCGGAGGACGAGAACCGCGTCGCGTTCGACCGCGAGTTCGTCGAGCGCTATCAGTTCGAGCTCGTCGGCGAGGAGCCCCTCGACGGGATCGACTGCTGGGTCGTCACCCTCGAGCCGAAGCCGGGCAAGCTTCCCGAACGGCGGCGTATCGACACCGCGCTGAACAAGTCCACCGGCACGCTGTGGATCAGCAAGGACGACTACGGTCTGGCCCTGGTCGAGTTCGAGATGGCCAGCTCCGTCCGCTTCTGGGGTGGCATCCTCGGGACCCTCCGCAACACCGTGGGCCGCCTCGAGTTCCGTCGCTACGACGACGCCACGTGGGTGCCGAAGCTGATCGACATCCGCCTGGACATCCGCATCCTGTTCAGCAACATCCGGCGTCGAATCGTGCGTGAGTGGATCGACTATTCGCCGCTCCCCCTGCCAGCCAACCTCCCTGGCTGACACCGGCGAGACCCTCCTGTAAGATGTGCTGAGGTTTTTGTCTTCAACAGGGATCGAAATGCGTACATTCGGGCTCCGGAGCGCCGCGACCGTACTCGCGTTGACCATGGGCGCCGCGGCCGCCTACGGCGGTCAGGACGTCTCGAGTGCCAGCGACCAGCAGGCACTGGTGAATCGGTATTGCCTGACCTGCCATAGCGACCGGGCCATGCGCGGCAACCTGTCGCTCGAGAGCTCGCCGTTGACCGATGTCGCCGACCACCGGAACGTATGGGAAAAGGCGCTGAAGAAGCTCCGCGCGAGCGCCATGCCCCCGGACGGAGCACCTCGCCCGGCGCCAGAGGTCTACGCCGGGCTGGTGCGTCATCTCGAGACCACGCTCGACGCACTCGCCGACGCGGACCCCAACCCGGGTCGCACCGAGACGTTCCGGCGACTCAACCGGACGGAATATCGGAACGCCGTACGTGACCTGCTCGATCTGGACATCGACGTCGCGACGCTGCTGCCGCGCGACGACGCCAGCTTCGGCTTCGACAACGTCGGTGTGGTCGAGCTCTCTCCCACGCTGATGGAGCGCTACCTCAGCGCCGCGCAGAAGATCAGCCGTCTGGCGGTCGGGAGCAGCGGCATCGTCCCCGGGAGCCGGGTGGTCGTACTCCGCCCCGATCTGACCCAGGAGGGGCACATCGACGGGCTGCCGTTCGGCACGCGGGGCGGAACACTGCTCGAGCACACCTTCCCGCTGGACGGCGATTACGAGATCGAAGTGCGGCTGGCGCGCAACCGGAACGAGAACGTGGAAGGGCTCCGGGAGGCGCATGTCCTCGAGATGACGCTCGACGGCTACCGGCTCGAACTGTTCAACGTCGTTCCCAACCGGAATCGCCTCGGCAGCTACTACGCCGACGAAGACGTCGACCGGCACCTCAACATGCGGATCCCGGTTAGCGCCGGCCCTCACACGGTTGGCGCCGCGTTCCTGCAGAACAACTCGGCGCTGATCGAGACCGAGCGCCAGCCGTATCAGGCCCAGTTCAACCAGGATCGCCACCCCCGGCAGCAACCGGCCGTGCAGTCGGTGTCGATCGCCGGTCCATTCGAACCGACCGGCCCTGGCGACACGCCCAGCCGGAGCCGCATCTTCACCTGCCAGCCGGACACTGTCGACGACGAGGCGGATTGCGCGTCGTCGATCATCTCGGGGCTGGCCCGCCGCGCGTTCCGGAGACCGGTCAGCTTCGCCGACATCGAGATGCCGCTCGCCTTCTTCGAGCAGGGCCGGGCCGACGGCGACTTCGAGGATGGCATCGAGCTGGCGTTGCGGGCGCTGCTGACCAGCCCCGAGTTCCTCTTCCGGATCGAACGCGACCCTGAGGAGGTTCCTGCCGGATCGGCCTACGAGCTGAGCGACATCGAGCTCGCGTCGCGTCTGTCCTTCTTCCTGTGGAGCAGCATCCCTGACGACGAGCTCCTGGAACTGGCCGAAGCGGACCGTCTCGGCGACCCCGCCGAACTCGAGCGTCAGGTCCGGCGGATGCTGGCCGACCCGAAGGCGCGGACGCTGACCACCAGCTTCGCCGACCAATGGCTTCACCTGCGTAACCTCGAGGCGGCGGCCCCGAATCTGCGGCTGTTCCCAGACTTCGACGACAACCTCCGCAACGCGTTCCGCGAGGAGACCCAGCTGCTGTTCGCGAGTATCGTCAACGAGGACCGGAACGTCCTCGACCTGCTGCGCGCCGACTACACCTATCTGAACGAGCGGCTGGCCCGGCACTACGAGATCCCCGGTGTGTATGGCACGCAGTTCCGGCGCGTGGCGCTCCCGGGTGACAGCGTGCGCCGGGGCATCCTGGGGCACGGCAGCCTGCTGACAGTGACCTCCTACGCCACCCGTACCTCGCCCGTGCAGCGTGGCAAGTGGATTCTCGAGAACCTGCTCGGCATGCCGCCGTTGATTCCTCCCCCCAACGTTCCAGAGCTGGAAGAACCTGAAGCCGGTGTCGCTCCCCGGTCGATGCGCGAGCGCATGGAGGCCCACCGGGCCAACGCGGTCTGCGCCGCATGTCATCGGCTGATGGACCCGGCGGGACTCTCGATGGAGAACTTCGACGCCATCGGTCGGTGGCGCGATCGGAACAAGGACTGGACCGCGATTGACGCCGCAGGAAGCATCCCGGGCGGCGGCCAGTTCGATGGCGTGTCGGGATTGCGCGCCGCCGTGCTCTCCCGCCCGGACGTCTTCGCCGGCACCGTCACCGAGAAGCTGATGACCTACGCGCTAGGTCGAGGACTGACCGCCCATGACGGGCCCGCCATCCGCGCCATCGTGCGCGAGGCGGCCACCAACGACTATCGATTCTCGTCCCTGGTGCTCGGCATCATCGAGAGCACCCCGTTCCAGATGCGGAGAACGCAATCATGACGATCACCAAGATGGCGCTGCCACGCCGTACGTTCCTCCGGGGCCTCGGCGCGACCGTCGCCCTGCCCTTGCTCGACTCGATGATCCCAGCGTTCACGGCACAGGCCGCCACCGTGGCGAACACGCCGCGCCGGCTCGGCTACGTCTTCATCCCGATGGGGATGAACCCCGAGCCATGGACGCCGAAGGAGGTCGGCACGCTGAGTCAGCTCTCGCCGTCGCTGGCCTCACTGACACCGCACCTCGACGACATCACCGTCGTCACCAACATGGACCTCGAGAACGCGCATACGACGGGCAACCACGCCTCCTCGAACGCCGCGTTCCTCAGCTGCCTCCGCGGGAAACGGACCGAGGGCAGTGACTACGAGCTGGGCGTCACGGTCGACCAGATCGCG
>CAJWMX010000214.1 GCA_913043805.1 uncultured Acidobacteriota bacterium
TGGGGCGTTTGTAGCCGGTGAACCGCCGCGCGAAGCCGATGGTCAGCGCGTCCGGATCGAGCAGCGTGCCGGCGGCCAGGACCCGGCCCGCGCCGACGCCCTCGGCGGCCCATCGCTGCCGTGCCCGCTCCCGGACGAAGTTCAGCAGGTAGCGACGAAGTTCCTGCCGAACGTCCCAGAGCTCGCTATCTGGAATCTCGAGCACTCCTGCCCAGGTGCGCTCGTCCTGGCTCTCCCGCCAGCGGGGGTCGAGATAGCGGTCGAAGAGGACCGCGAGCCGGTGGGCGACCCAGGTGCCGACATGTACGCCGTTGGTCACTGAGCGTACGGGAGCCGGCGCCGGGTCGGCCGAGGAGAGCAGCGGCTGCCACATTCCCTCGGTCACCTTGGCGTGGAGCTGGCTCACCGCGTTGACCCGACCGGTCGTACGGAGCGCCAGGGCGGTCATGTTGAAGCGGGAGCCGTCCCCACCGTCGTAGGCGCCCAGGGCAAGGAACGCATCCCGATGTTGACCGAGCGTTCCCCAGCAGCCAGCCAGATGGGCTTCGACCAGCTGGAACGGGAAGGTGTCGTGGCCGGCGGGCACCGGTGTGTGGGTGGTGAAGATCGTGTTGCGACGCACGGCGGCGAGCGCCTCGTCGAACTCGCGACCCTCCTCGATCATCTCCCGCATGCGCTGCAGCACGACGAAGGCGGCGTGCCCCTCGTTGAGATGCCAGACCACCGGGTCGGACCCCAATGCGCGCAGCGCCCGCACTCCGCCGACGCCCAGGATGATCTCCTGTTGGATCCGGGTTTCGGTGTCGCCTCCGTAGAGCCGCGCTGAGAGTTCGCGGTCCCAGGGGGCGTTGTCTTCGAGGTCGGTATCGAGCAGATAGAGCTTCGTGCGTCCGAGCCGGACGCGCCACACCCGGACCTTGACCATGCGTCGTCCGAGCGGCACGGTAACGACACATGGACGCCCGCCCGGCGTGACGGCGGGCGTCACCGGGACGTCGCTCCAGTTCAGTCGCTCATAGCGCTCTTGCTGCCACCCCTCCGCGGACACGAGTTGATGGAAGTAGCCCTGCGGGTACATGAACCCGACGCCCAGCAGGGGGAGACCGAGGTCAGAGGCCTCCTTGCAGATGTCGCCCGCCAGCACGCCCAGGCCACCGGCGTAGATGGGCAGCGACTGATGGAGCGCGAACTCCGCCGAGAAGAAGGCGAGGGAGCGTCCCGGCATCTCCGGCATGCGCTCGCGCCACCAGCTGTGGGTGGCGGTTCGTGTGGGGTCCAGATCACGAAGGGCCCGGTCGTAGAGATCGAGAAACTGCGGGTCTCGCGCGGCCTCCTCCAGCCGGGTCTTCGGAAGGACCCGGAGCATCCGGACCGGATTGTGGGCCGTGGTTCGCCAGACCGTGAGGTCCAGTCGACGGAACACCTCGCGGGCATTGGGGTTCCACGTCCACCAGAGATCCAGCGCCAGCTCGCCGAGCCGCTCGATCCGTGACGGCAACGGCTCCAGTCCCTCGGGCTCCATCGTGGTCATGTCGTGATGTCTCCGGACATCGCGGGTGTCTCGCCCCGCAGAATCTTCGCGAATACGGACGGATCGACGTTGCCACCCGAAACGATGGCGGCGATCGGTCCTGGTCCGGCGCGCCCGGTGAGCGCGGCCGCGACCGCGCATCCCGCGGCGCCCTCGGTGATCACGTGCGCGCCGGCGGCGGAGGCTCGCATGGCCGCCGCAATCTCGTCGAGCGAGACCACGATCGTGTCGTCGACGAGGTCTCGTAGCAGCGGCCACATTGATGGAGTGACCGACTGACCGCCGCACCCGTCCACGAACGAGGCGCGCCAGGTGGGCGCGGCGGTGGCGCGGCCCGCGGCCCGCGAGGCGGTGAGCGGCGCGGCGGTTTCAGGTTCGGCGGCATAGACCCGCACACCGGGTCTCAGCGCCTTGACCGCCGTGGCGACTCCCGCGATCAGGCCCCCTCCACCAACCGACACCACGATCGCCGCGACGTCCGGCAGCTCCGCGACCAGCTCCAGGCCGACCGTGCCGTTGCCGCAGATGAAGTCATCGTCGTCAAACGGGTGGATGAAGTGTCCCGGGAGCCGGTCATCGATACGGGCCTCCACCACGTGCCAGGCCTCGTCGTAGGACGTGGTGATGATGCGCGCCCCGAGCCGCTTGATGGCGTCAATCTTTGCGGCGGGCGCGGCGTCGATCACGAGCACGGAGCAGGCCAGTCCCGCTTGCCGTGCCGCGAGTGCCACCCCTTGCGCCGCGTTGCCGGCACTGACCGTCCAAACGCCGGACGCCCGAGCCGCCTCGTCCAGCCGGGCGACGGCGTTGGCGGCACCGCGGATCTTGAAGGCACCGATCGGTTGCAGGTTCTCGAGCTTCAGGTGCAGGCGGTCGCCAGGGTCGGGGGCGTCCGCGTGTCGCGCCGCGGGCGGCGCGAGGGGGCGAAACGGCACCAGTGGGGTGCGTCGAGCAACTCGATACACGGCGGGCGCCGCGGCGAGGATTTGCTCCAGTGTGACGTCACGCGACATCGGTAGCTTGGGGTTGGCCGCCGGTCGGTTTCGGCTCAGCGCTCAGCCCAGCGCAGCTTCTCCCGCAACACCGCGAAGTAGGGGCGCGCTGCCGCCCGGATGACCCGGAGCGGGCGCTCGGCCGCTTCGATGGTGACCAGGTCACCGCGCTCGATTCGATGTCCCGCCTGACCGTCGAAGCTGACGAACGTGTCGGCCGGACGCAGATCGCGCTCCGGGCGGACGTGGATCGCGGGGCGTTCCGGCAGCACGATCGGGCGATTGGTCAGCATGTGGGGCGCGATGGGCGTCAGTACGACGGCCTCGACCAGGGGGTGCACGATGGGGCCGCCCGCCGACAGGTTGTAGGCGGTGGAGCCGGTCGGGGTGGCGACGATGAGTCCGTCGGCGCGGAACCGGGCCACGAACTGGTCGCCCACCGTCACCGAGAGGTCCAGGATGCCGGAGAGCGCGCTCTTGGTGATGACCACGTCGTTGAGCACGATCTCTTCTGTCAGCACCTCGTCTCCGCGTACGACGCGCGACCGGAGCATCCGGCGGCGATCGACCCGGGCCGCGCCGTCCACCACCGAGGCGAGCGCGTCGGAGAGTTCGGGGAGGGTGGTCTCGGTCAGGAAGCCCAGGCTGCCGAAATTGATGGCCAGGATCGGAGGATCGGAGTCGGATCGCGCGATCTGGCGCGCCATGCCCAGGAGCGTGCCGTCACCGCCGAGGACCAGGATGAGGTCCACCGTGTCCGGGAGATCGGCGGCCTCGCGGACGCCCAGACCCTGGAGTCCGATCAGCTCCGCCGTGGCCTGCTCGACGACGGGTTCGATGTTGCGGCTCTCGAGCCAGGACACCACATCGGTGACGACCTGCGCGGCCTCTTCGAGCCCGGCCTTGGCGACGATCCCGACACGCGCAATCGTGGGGAGGGGCGATTCGGACACTCGTTCGCTAATCTCCGGCGCCAGACGCCTGGCGGAGATGGAGGAAGAATTCCCGGTTCCCTTCGGCGCCGCGAATGGGCGACGGGGTGGTGTCCACGGGTGTCAATCCTACCTCAGTGGCCCGGACCGAGACATCGCGGACGACCCGTTCGTGGATTACCGGATCGCGGATGACGCCCCCGCGTCCCACCTCGGTTCTCCCGGCTTCGAACTGCGGCTTGACCAGCGCGACCAGATCCCCGTCCGGCGCGAGCAGCGCCGGAAGTCGGTCGAGAAAGTACCGGACCGAAATGAAGGACACGTCCACGGTGATCACGCCGAAGGGTTGGAGCTCCGACGGCAGCGTCTCGGGCGTCACCGAGCCGATGTGCTGGCGTTCGCGAACCACCACCCGTTCGTCCTGACGGAGCTTCCAGGCCAACTGGCCGTGACCGACATCGAGGGCGACGATGGTGCGGGCGCCGCGAGCGAGCAGGACATCGGTGAAGCCCCCGGTCGAGGCGCCGACGTCCAGCCCGGTGCGACCGGCGGGGTCGACTCCGAAGACGTCGAGGGCATGTTCGAGCTTGAGCCCGCCCCGTCCCACCCAGGGGTGGTCAGGCCGCTCCAGGGAGAGTTCCGCTTCGGCGTCCACCATTGAGCCCGCCTTGGTGACGGTGCGTCCGTCGACGCGAACCTGTCCGGCAAGAATCAGGGCCTGGCCGCGACTGCGCGATTCCACCAGACCTCGCTCGTGGAGCAGCGTATCCAGTCTGAGTCGGGCCGGCATGGGGCGCTAGTGGGTCCGCCCCACGACCCACGACGCAACGGCGTCCAGCCATCCGCCGTGCAGACCGGCGGTGGCAAGCGCCGCCCGAGCCGAGTCAATCGCCTCGGCCGCGAGGGTTCTGGAGCGGTCCAGGCCGTAGAGGGCCGGATAGGTCGGCTTGCCAGCGGCGGCGTCCTTGCCCGCGGTCTTGCCGAGCTCGGCGGCGTCACCTTCGACGTCCAGAATGTCGTCGACGATCTGGAACGCCAGACCGAGCTGTGCCCCGTAGGCGTCGACGGCGCTCGCGGCCGGGTCGTCCGCTCCGGCCAGGATGGCGCCGCTGACCGCGGCCGCCCGGATCAGCGCGCCGGTCTTCCTCGCATGCATCTCTTGGAGGGCTCGACGCGCCTCCTCGCTCGTCGCGCCGTGGGCGGCCTCTCCGGTGGCGGCGAGGTCGATCGCTTGTCCACCGACCATTCCGACGGCGCCGGCCGCTTCGGCAATGCAGACCGACGCCCGGAGGCGACGAGCGACGCGGGCCTGGGACTCGTCGGGCGACCCCTGCCCGAGGATGACGAAGGCCTGGGTCAGCAGGGCGTCGCCCACCAGGATCGCCAGGCCCTCGCCAAACGCGACGTGAGCGGTGGGGCGACCACGGCGGAGATCGTCGTCGTCCATCGCCGGCAGATCATCGTGCACAAGGGAGTAGGTGTGGATCAGCTCGATGGCGCAGGCGGCTGGCATCGCGTCCGCCCGAGCGGCGGCGTTACCAATCGTCTCGGCTGCGGCCAGGGCCAGGATCGGCCGCAACCGTTTGCCGCCGGCCATCAGGCTGTAGCGCATCGCCTCGGTCAGTCGCGCAGGGCACCCGGGCGGGCGGGGGAGCGCCGCCTCGAGCGCGGCGTCGATCTCTACGCGCCGCGCCTCGAGGTAGCTCGCGAAGTCCGGCGGGTGACTCACGCGCTCTCGTCTCCCAGCCCGTCGGTGACCGATGGCGGCGCCGGTGTCGCCTCGCCGCGCTCGTCCAGCACTTCGATACGTCGTTCGGCGTCCTCCAGCCTGGTGTGACAAAAACGGGAGAGCCGGACGCCGCGCTCATACAGACGGAGCGACTCTTCCAGCGTCAGCTCGCCAGACTCGAGGGTTTGCACCACGTCTTCGAGTTCTCCGATCGCCGATTCGAAGTCCTGAATCTTCTCTTTCTCGTCCATCTAGTCCCTGCCCGTTGTCTTGGCTCGTAGTCGGCCTCGTTGCAAAGTGATCGAGATCTCGTCGCCGAGGGCGACGGTGTCAGCATCGCGAACGATCGTCGTCCCCTCGGCGTCCCAGCACACCGCGTAGCCGCGGGCCAGCACTCCGAGGGGGCTCAGGGCCTCGAGCCGACCGGTCAAGGTCGCGACCCGGCCCGTCGCGGCGCCCACTCGGGACCGCCCCGCGTTCCCGAGTCGGGTGCGGGCCTCCACCAGTCGGG
>CAJWMX010000215.1 GCA_913043805.1 uncultured Acidobacteriota bacterium
GAGATAGAACCCCGGCGCGGCGAAGAGCAGGCTGTCGATCCGGTCGAGCACGCCCCCGTGGCCAGGAATGAGACCGGAGGCGTCCTTCACCCCGGCGCCACGCTTCAACTGGGACTCGAACAGATCGCCCGCAATCCCCAGCGCCACCAACAGCACCCCCACCAACGCGCTCGACCCGGCGGTGGGCCCCGAGATGACCGTCGACCCCACCAGGCCCATGAAGAGGGCACCGGCCGCCAGACCAAACAGGGCACCCTCGATCGTCTTGCCGGGGCTGATGGCGGGGGCCAGCGGGCGACGACCGAGCCAGCGCCCCCCGTAGTACTGGGCCGTATCGCTGACCATGATGGTGGCCAGCACGAGCAGGACCACACCCGCCCCTTCGGTCATTCTGAGCTGCACCAGGACCCCGACCGGTACCCCGAGGTACACGAGCGGCAGGAGCGACGCCGAGACGTCGAGCAACAACTCCTTGCCGCGTCTCGCCGTGGTGAGGCTCACGATGCTGAGGGCCAGCCCGGTCGTCACGAGGCCGACCAGCGTCACGTCGTACGCCACCGCGATGGCCACGACCAACACGGCCACCACCACCAGTGGACCGGGAACGATGGCGCCGAAGGCGCGGCTCAGTCCGAGATACTCGACGCCACCGCCTACCAGGGCCAGCACCGCGAGCACGAGGGTGCCGACGGGAGGCAGGAGCCAAATGGTGCCGATGACGACCGGGAGAAGCGCGAGCGCGCTGAGGACGCGGGTCACGGAGCGGTAGGACCCTTAGCCGACGACGACGGGTCGGGTGATCCCGCCGTAACGCCGCTCCCGCTTCTGATAGTCCAGGATCGCCTGCAGTAGATGACGAGCCCGGAAGTCCGGCCACAAGGTCTCGGTTACCCAGATCTCGGCATACGCGATCTGCCAAAGTAGGAAGTTGCTGACCCGCATCTCACCGCTCGTCCGGATCAGCAGGTCGGGATCAGGCTGGCCGGCGGTGTAGAGCAGGTCACCGAACCGCTGCTCGTCCAGCTCAGAAGGCTCGAGCTCCTGGCGCACGGCTCGCCGGGCCGCCTCGACGATCTCGGCCCGGCCTCCATAGTTGAGCGCGATGTTGAACAACATGCCGCCATTGGCGCTGGTGCGTTCCTGCCCCGCATCCAGTTCCTGCTGGACATCGGCGGGCAGGTCTTCTGGTCGGCCGATGACACGGAACCGAATGTCGTTGGCCTGCAGGTTCTCGAGTTCGAGACGCAGGTAGCGCTTCAGCAGGCCCATGAGCACCGACACCTCGGCCGGTGGCCGCTTCCAGTTCTCGACCGAGAACGCGTAGAGCGTGAGGACGTCAATCCCGAGACGAGCGGAGGTTTCCACGACGTCACGCACGGCGTCGATTCCGGCTCGATGTCCTTCGACGCGTGGCAGGTGGCGCTGCGCGGCCCAGCGCCCGTTGCCGTCCATGATCACGGCAACGTGGGCCGGCAGCCGATCGAAGTCGACCTCTCGGGCAAGCTCCGCTTCGGGAGAACCAGCAGGAGCCCAGGCCAGCAGATCTTGGAGACTCATGGGACGAACACTCGCCGCGTGCGGGCGCTAAATCGCTATGATACAAGCTGTTAGCGACCCGTTCAAGCACTCGAGTTGTACTCGACGCGCATCAGAAAGAGACCGTGTGGTGGCGCCGTTCGCCCGGCAGCATCCCGCTCGGGATGGTCGAGCGCGCGCAGGATCGCGTCGGGAGGCAGCCGCTCGGTGGCAATGTCGACGAGGGTGCCGACGATGATCCGCACCATGTGCCGGAGGAACCCCGCCCCATGGATGTCAATCGTGGTCAGCTCGGCCGTCGGATGGCTCGCCGAGGCGCCCGCCGCGCCACGTCCGACCGTGATCGCATGTAGCTCCCGCACCGTGGTCTGGACGTCGCTCCCGACCGCCTGAAACGCCGTGAAATCATGGGTCCCGACCAATGGCTGCGCCAGCGCTTCGAGATGGGCGGGGTCGGTCAGGGTCGGCACCGACCAGGCGAAGCGGCGTTCGAAGGGGGTCACGACCTGGCCATGCAGCAGCCGGTAGCGGTAGCGTTTGGCCGTGGCGTCGAACCTGGCGTGGAAGGTGTCGGCCGCCGGCGACGACGCCAGCACCCGTACATCAGATGGAAGTGTGGCGTTGAGCGCACGGGCCAGCGCGTCGGCGTCGACGCTGGTGCGCATCGTCACGCTGGCAACCTGCCCGAGGGCGTGGACCCCGGCGTCGGTCCGCCCAGCTCCCACCAGGCTCACCGAAGCGTCGCCGGCCAGCGGCTCGAGGGCGGTCTCGATCGCGCCTTGCACCGACGGGCCATTCTGCTGACGTTGCCACCCCACATAGGCGGCGCCGTCGTAGGCCAGCGTGAGCTTGAAGGTGCGCGTGGACAGACCAGACACGCGCGTTATCCCCCGATCGTCAGCGTCCGGGCCGAGACCCGGGCTTCACGACCAGCTCGCCGCGGGCGCAGCGAGGACACTCCGAGGGCTCGTAGGCGGGAAGCGGAATCTGCACGAGCGCGTCGAACGGCACGGAGAAGCTGACCGGCTCCTCTCCACGATCGATGATGGCCGCCGCGCCGACGACCTCCCCGCCCTCCGCCGTCGCCACGTCGATGGTCTCGCGCGTGGAGCCGCCCGTGGTCACGACGTCTTCGACCACCAGCACGCGGGCGCCGGGCTCGATCCGAAAGCCCCGCCGCAGCTGAAGCTCGCCATCCTTGCGCTCGGCGAACATCGCCGGCACACCGAGCGCGCGCGCCACTTCATGCCCGATGATGACGCCTCCCAGCGCCGGCGACAGGACGAGGGCGGGTTGTAGGCGCTCGGCGGTTTCGGCGAGCGAGCGGCCGAGTGCCGCGGCATGCTCCGGATAGCGAAGTACCTGCGCGCACTGCAGATACCCCCCGCTGTGTAGCCCGGAGGACAGCTGGAAGTGTCCTTCGAGCAGCCCCTCGCAGCGACGAAAGAGATCGAGAACGGTCGTGGAATCCATGGGCGAGGTTGGGCGTCGGTACGGCCCGACGGCCGACCGGTGCCAGAGAGTATACCTTCGGGTACACTCGCCGCGTGCCCAAGTTGTCGGTGACGATCATCACCTTGAATGAGGCCCGCAACATCGAGGCGGCCCTCGAGTCGGTGTCCTGGGCCGACGAGGTGATCGTGGTGGACTCGGGAAGCAGCGACGAGACGGTGGGCATCGCCACCCGCCTCGGCGCCCGGGTCAGCGAGCGTGCGTGGTCCGGGTACGGTGCGCAGAAGGACCACGCGGCCGGCCTCGCCGCCCACGAGTGGGTGCTGTCGCTCGACGCCGACGAACGGGTCACACCGGAGCTCGCGGCGGAGATCCAGGGCGTGCTCTCACACGACCCACCCCATGCCGGCTACCGCATCCCGAGGACCACCCGCTACCTGGGACAGTGGTTGAAGACCACCGACTTCTACCCGGACCACCAACTCAGGCTCTACGACCGTCGCGCCGGCCGCTGGAGCCGGGCCCCGGTCCACGAGTCCGTGCAGCTTGACGGCGTGGTCGGAACGCTCCGACACGACCTGCATCACTACGCCTACGAGGATCTGTCGGCGCACGTCCGCACGATCAACGACTACACCACCCTGGCAGCCGCCGACCGGTTCGAACGCGGGCGGCGCGCGGGCATGCTCGACCTCCTCATCCGCCCACCGCTGGCGTTCGCGCGAAACTACCTGCTGCGCCGCGGATGCCTGCAGGGCGTCGCCGGCCTGGTGGTCTCCATGATGAACGCGTACTACGTGTTCCTGAAGCACGCCAAGCTGCGCGAGCTCGGGCTGCGGGCCGGACGCAAAGACTGAGGGACACGCGATGTTCTCCCTCCATGTCGATACAGCGCGAACGTGGCGAGGCGGCCAGAACCAGGTACTCCTCACCGTACTGGGCTTGCGTTCTCACGGACATCGCGCCGCGCTAGTGGCGCACCCCGATGGCGAATTGCAGCGCCGGGCGTCGGAAGGGCCAGATCTGATCCCGATCGCCAACACCGGCGAGATGGACTTCGGGGCCGCCTGGCGTCTCTCACGAGTGCTCCGCACGATGCGACCAGACGTCGTGCATGCGCACGACGCGCACGCGGTCGCGATGATCGCTCTGGCCCGATCGCTGGGGCGCCTCGATCCACTCCCGCGCTTCGTCGTTTCCAGACGGGTTGATTTCCACATTCGCGGCAACGCCTTCTCGCGCTGGAAGTACAGCCAGGTCGACCTCTTCCTGTGCGCGTCGAACGCAATCCGACAGATGCTCATCGGGGATGGCGTGCCGACCGATCGAACGAGCACCGTCCACGACGGATGCGACCTCGAGCGGGTTGCCGCCGCGTCGGCCCTGGACGTACATCAGGAGTTGTGGCTACCTCGGAGCGCACCGGTCGTCGGCAACGTCGCCGCGCTGGTCCCACACAAAGGACATCGCTATCTGGTGAACGCCGCCGCGGCGGTGGTGCGCGAGGTGCCCGATGCCAGGTTCGTGATCATCGGCGAGGGTGAGCTGGAGGGATCGCTTCGACGCCAGATCAAGGAGCTGCACTTGGAGAAGCACGTCCTCCTAGCTGGCTTTCGAGCAGACGCGTTGTCGCTGCAGAAGAGCTTCGATCTGTTCGCGATGAGCTCGGTGACCGAGGGCATGGGTTCGGTGTTACTCGACGCGATGGAGATCGGTCAGCCGATTGTCGCGACCTCGGCCGGTGGCATTCCCGAAGTGGTGGTGGACGGCCAGACCGGCGTCCTCGTTCCTCCCCGGGACGCGCCCGCGCTCGCCGCCGCCATCGTCAGGCTGCTTCGGGACCCGGAGCGACAGACGCGGCTTGGCGCCGCCGCCCGGACGCGAGTTCGAAAGTCGTTCAGCGTTGAGCGAATGGTCCAGCGGATACTCGCCGCCTACGACCGCCTGGCCGGCACACCCCGCGCAACGGACACTGCTCGTCCCGCTGCGGCCGGTTGAATCCGCACGCCTCCATCATCCCGAGGTGACACATCGAAAAGTCGTAGCGCACCGGATCTTCCGGATCGATACGACGGAGCGAGGCGGTGATCTCGCGCGCCATCCCCCAGCCCGGGCTCTTGTAGCGGGTCAGGCGAAGACAACGTCCCACGCGAATGATGTGGGTGTCGAGTGGCACAATGAGCTGTGACGGCGTCACTCCGCGCCAAAGCCCGAGGTCGACCGCGTCCCGACGCACCATCCAACGGAGGAAGAGATTGAGCCGCTTGCAGGCACTGCCCTGGCTCGGCTCGGGGAAGAAGTAGTGCACCCCACGCCGCCCGCTGACGGGTCGGCCGTAGGCGGCGTCCAGGTCATACTCGCGCGCTCGACGGGAGAAGTGGTCGAGCGCGGACCCGACGTCGGAATCGTCCGTCGCGAGCCCCGCCACGAAGCTTGCCTCGAGTGACCCAGCCTCCGAGAGCATCTGGCCCAAGACCCAGAGCAGGGCGACAAGGTCGTCATGACGTATCCACCGGTGCCCGAGGTGGCGCATCCGGTCGCGGTGGCGGTCGGGTTCGAAACGACGGACGAAGGCCGCTGGATGGGGCCCCATGACCTCGAGCAGGGCGTCGGTCGCCGCCAGGACGCTCGCCACCCGCCCGAACGCCAGACCGGCGGCGCCCGCCATCGCGAGGCCGCCGAGCGCGCCGATGG
>CAJWMX010000216.1 GCA_913043805.1 uncultured Acidobacteriota bacterium
GCTCGCCCGCCTCGAGTACGGGGCTCGCCTGGGGCGCGGCGGCGGCCTGCTTGGCCTTCCGGCGTCGCTTCCATGCCCGCAACGAGGCCCAGACCGCGGCGCCCGCCACGGTGGTGCCCACCGGGATGCCGAGGAGCTTGAGCGGGCTGTCGCCTGATGGCTCGCCCGTGAAACGGGTCGACGTGCGGTCGGCGTCGGAGGCGGACGATGTCGGGTCGACGGGTGAATCAGCCATGGAACCGGGGAATTATAGCGGGTGCGGCTTCCCGGCGGTGTCTGATCCGCCTGTTTTCTGGCGGATGGTTCAGTCGGGACGCTCGGTCGGCGCGTTCGCGGAGGGGCCCGGCAGCGTCGCCTTGGATCGAGCCCCGGCTTCTTCGGCAAGCAGTGTGTCCAGATCAGGTTAGGCGTAGATCACGGGCGCCTGTTGTTGGATCAGCCCCCGTGTCGGCCGTCGGCCCGTAGTTGCTGTGCAGGTCACGTCCCAGCATCCGGAGCAACGACATCTGCTGGCCCCGGTGGTGGGCGGTGTGCGCGATCCGACGGGTCATGACCCAGGCGCGGGTCCGACGCGTCTCGAAGAAGCCCACCTCTTCTTCCCGCCAGTCGTCGTCACGCTCCACGAGCGCCGCGAGGCGGCGGCGAGCGTTCGTCACGTAGGTCGTGATGGACTCGAGGCGCTGCTCGACCTCGGGCAACGGACTGTCGGTCACGGTGATACCAAGCATGTTCCGAAACCACAGGTCCTCGCTGATCGACTGATGCACCATGTGCTCGAGGAGGTTCCGACCCCGGGGATCGTCCGACCGAGGGCGCGCTAGAAGGTCCGTGTCCTCACACATGGCCCAGACGCTGGCCACTTTCTCGATCTCGGTCCGGTAGGTGTCGGTCAGAAACTGATAGCGGGAGTTAGGCATCGTTACGCTTGAGACGATGAAGGCACTGATCGGATTCAGCGCGGCACAGCCACGCGCTGAGTCCCGCCACGACGAGGGTGATCGCGGTCGCGAGCCAGAAGACGCGCGGACCCAGGAGGCCGCCAGCCACCAGCCCCACGATGCTCGCCACGGCGCCTAGACTGCCCGCGACGCCCTGTGCCGCGCCTTGACGCTGGTCGCCGGCCACCCGGGACAGGACCGACTGCAGTGTCGGCCACATCACTCCGTTGCCCAGCGCGAGACAGACGACCGCTCCGTAGATGGCGATCGTGGTGCCAGCCGAATAGAGCCAGAAATCGACCGCGAGTACGACCGACCCGTCCACGACGAGCCAGGTGTCCGAGACCCGGCCGCTGAGTCGGCCGTAGAGCGGTCCCTGCACCAAGACCATGAGCAAACCCATGACGGCGAAGAAGGTGCCCGTTTCGGTCAAGCTCCAGTCGAGTGACGCGACGACGAAGATCGGGAACGCGACGCAGAAAAGGTTGAATGCCAGCATCACCAGCAGGTGCATCGAGAGAAGGCCGGCGAGACCGGAACGGATCAGTTCGTCAACGCCCGGGAGGCCCTGGTCACGGCGCTGGACACAGTCCCGATGCTCCTGGCCGAACAGCTTCCGGACGCTCCCTCGTTCGGGGTTGCGTCCCAGCGCGCACGGGTTCGATTCGGGCAGCGCCCAGAGAATGGCCAAGGTGGCGCCGAGCGAGATGACCGCCGCGGCCGCCACTGGCGCGCGGGGGCCGAAGGCGGTGGCGCCCAGGAGGCCGGCCCGGGCCGGGCCGGGCCGACCACGAAGCCGAGATTCGAGGAGACCGCCATCTTGCCAAAGGCGGCGGCGCGGTCGCGCTCTGTCGTGACGTCGGCGAGATAGGCATTCGCCACCGAGACGTTCCCCCCGGTGAGTCCGTCGAGCGCGCGGGCCCCGATCAGGACGAGGAGCGGCAGCGTCAGGGTGAACTGCCCGGTCACGGCGGCGTTGATCTCCAGGAGCGGGCCCCTGGGCAAGGTGAACGCCATCAGGAACAGCAGCCACGAGAGCAGTGTGCCGGCCTGGCTGAGCAGCAGCACTAGTCGCCGGTCCCATCGGTCGGACCAGCGCCCGAGCACGGGCGCGCCGATCAGCTGAAACGTCGAGTAGGTGGCGCCGGTCAGTCCGTAGACGAGCGCGTTTCCGCCTCAGTCGGTGACCAGAAACACGAGAAACGGCAGGACCAGGCTGAAGCCCAGGGTCCCGACGAAGTTGTTCGCGAGGATCGGCGCGAGGGAGACCGCCCGCGGCCCGGGGAGCGCCTCGTCAACCATGCGGTGACCGGCTCAGTTGCTGTACTCCGCGTAGACGATCGGCAGCAGGTCCGCCGCCGTCCAGGACGGAACGCTGCCCCAGCGTTCGTCGAGGTGGGCCGTGGGTCGGGCCTCGAGCACGTCGTCGAGGCTGGCGCCGTCGTCGATGAGGGTCTGCACCCGATCGCGGATGTCCACCAGCATCCCGTAAACCTCGTCGAGGCCGTCCCGGTCGGTGAAGCCGAAGCCGTGACCCGGAATGATCTTGGTGTCGGGACCGGACATCTCGATGGCCAGCGCCGTCGCCTCGATCAGGCCGCCGAAGGTGCCGCCGTTGTGGACGTCGACGATCGGATACATGTTGGTGCGGAACACGTCGCCGGCGGCCAGCACGTCAGCCGACGGGAAGTAGACGAAGCTGTCTCCGCCGGTGTGGGAGGGAGGTACGAGGAACGAACGGACCGCTTCGCCGTTGACGTGAAAGGTGACTTCTTTGTCGTAGGTGATGACCGGTCGCGCCTCGGGTGGCGGCTGATCGAAGAACACGCCGCCGCGCCGCGGAATACGGATGGGGTCGAGCATCTGCTCCCGCACCAGATCGTGCGCGAAGATCAGCACCCCCTGGTTGGCGAGCTCGGCGTTCGCCCCGATATGGTCCGGATGGATGTGGGTGTTGATCAGAAACCGGACCGACTCGTCGGTGACCGCGGCCAGGGCGTCGAGAATCGGTTGGCTCTCGGCCGAGAACTGCGCGTCCACGAGCAGGACTCCGTCCGGGCCGATCAGGGCGCCGAGGTTGCCCTGGGCGGTCGGCGTCTGCAGCGTGTAGACGTCGCCGGCGACGTGGATGGCCTCGAGTGGCGGTGGGGTGGCCGGTTGCGCGCCGATCCCGGTCGACGTCCGGGCGCCGACCAGCAGCGTCGCGGCGGCAACCGCCACCAGGCTGCACAGAACCGTGATTCGTGTCGACATCAGCCGTAGCCTATCGAATCCCTCCGGATCGGGCTACCGGTCCCCCGCGTGCAGCTGACGTCATGAAGATTCGCTTGCTGATGCTGGCGCTCCTCGTCTCGACGGCGTCGTCGGTCGCGGCGCAGACGCCCGAACAGGTCGAGGCCGAGCCGCTCGTCAAGCTCCGTTCCGGCGCTACGGCCGTCGAGGGGGAGTGCCTCACCCAAGAGGAACTGGACCTGATTGCCGGTTTGAACGCGCTGAGGCGGCCGACGGTCGGCGTCGAAGGACTGGGCGGGGGGGACGACCCTGCGCCGTTCGACCCCCACTACTTCGTCGGCAACTGGGAAGTGAACGGAGTGCTGCCCGATTCGCCGCTGGGTGAGTCGAGCGAGTTCTACGGCACCGAGACGGTCCGTCACGTCGGCGGGTGCAGCTATGCGGGCACCATCGAAGCGACGACGGTCGACGGACCGGTGACGGTCGAGATCAGCATGCTCGACGACCGTCGGACCGAGACGATGGTCCGGCTCGAGAACGACAGTCGCGGGTTCAAGTTCCTGAAGACGGGCCCGGTCGGTGGCGACCCCGGCGGCTACTTTTCACACCACTGGGAGTCGGCGCTGGTCGTTCGCGGTTCCGAGCAGGTCGAGCTGTCGGGGCGCACCTTCATGCTCTCGCCCGACGCCACCGACGTGCAGATGCGCATCGCGGTGGATGGCGGCCCCCGCTCAAACTTCGGAACATTTCGCTACCAACGCGTGATCGACGACTAGCCGATGCCGCTGGCGCGCGGGGCCCTGGCGGTGCTGGTCGCGGTGTTACCGGCTCGGTGGTGGCCACGCCTCGGCCCCAGGCTTCCGGTGCGGACCGCGGCGGGTCTCTCGGGGGTGCTGACCATGTTCCTGGTGTTCTCGTTGGGGATCCCGGGCTTCATGCGCTACGCCGAGGGCTTCACGGCCGCCGCTCAGGAGGCGGTGGCGGCGTCGGACGATCCCTTCGCCTTTCCAAACATGCTGTTCGGGCCGCTGGCCCCGCTGGAGTTCGCTTTCGGCACCTTCCTCGGACTGGTGGCGACCTATCTCTGCGTCACCGGGGCCGTGCGGGCGTTGACGACCTTGTCGGACGATCCGCGTGGCGATCCGCTCCTGACGCTGCTGGACGGGATCTTGGCGGGAGCCGCCGACGCGGTTGGCGACGGTCGCGCTCGGTGGAGCCGAGCGAGGCGTGAGGGGCGGGCGGTACCCGATCGGTTGGTCCCCGGGGCCTGGGCCGGGGTCGAGGCGGACTATGTCGTGCTGGCCGCGCGACAGAAGCCGGACTGGAAGGAGGGGATCGTAGTGATGACGCCAGACGCCTGGTACCGATTGGGACGGCCCTGGGACATGCTGTTACGCGAGGGGCTGCGGACCGCCTATCCGCTGACCGAGTTGCCCGCAGGCGAGGTGCTCCGCCACGGCGTGGAGCATGAGCTGCCGGCCCTCACCGAGCCTCCCGCCACAGCCACGCCACGTCGATCAGAAACGAGCTGACGAGCAGCGCCAGAGCGGTGGCCGCCACCAGCGCGGCGAGCGGCAGCGGGATGATGGGGCCTAGCGCGATCAGGAGCGCCACGCCCTGCATCACGCACCCGGCCTTGCGGCGAAACCGCTCCGGGAGGGGTGCCCTCAGCCAGGGCCAGAGCGCGCCGGCGGCGATGAAGACGTAGCGGGGCAGACCGAGCAGGACGACCCAGATCTCCACCCGTCCGCTGCGCCACACCAGCGCCGCCAGCACCAGCATCAGAAGCGAGTCGAGCTCCATGTCGAAGCGGGCGCCGAACGGCGTTGCCGAGGCGGTCCGGCGGGCTACCTGCCCGTCGATCCCGTCCATGACCAGCGCCACTGTGGCCACGGCGATGATCCACCAGGCGCCCGTCTCGGTCGACGCGAGGACGTAGGGCACGCCCGCCGTCAGCGCCAGTACCAGACCGGCCCGGGCCAGGGTGACCTGGTTGGCCGGCCCAAGGCTCGCGTGCGGACCGGGCGGGATGCGCCGATACAGGAACACCGCGAGCACGGCGTAGAGCGCGAGCGCGAGCAGTAGATAGCTGGTCGGCAGCGTGCACCACCGTGCGGTGGCCCCAGCGGCGGCCGCCAGCGGGACCAGCCCGAGGCCGAGTTCGCCCAGGCGGCGGCGCGGCGAATCCCCGCGCGCGGTCCTGTGGTGGGCGTCGGTGGTCATGGGGTAAGGTTCCTCGACACCATGTCGGAGCCTATCACCGCTCGTCAGTTCTGGATTCGGGCCCCCGGGGTCGGTGAGATCCGCGACGCGCCGCTGGTCGGGCGCGAGCCGGGCCAGGTGGTGGTCGAGACCAGCTACTCCGGAATCAGCCGAGGGACCGAGTCGCTGGTGTTTCGTGGCGAGGTGCCGGTTTCCGAATACGAGCGGATGCGGGCGCCGTTCCAGGAGGGGGACTTCCCGGGGCCGCTCAAGTATGGCTACAGCAGCGTCGGCCGCGTGGTGGAGG
>CAJWMX010000217.1 GCA_913043805.1 uncultured Acidobacteriota bacterium
CCGGCTGGGCTCGGTGACGTCGGTCAACCGCACGGTGCCGTTCGCTGGCATGTCGTTTCGATACAGCCGATCGCCGAGCGGACCTTGCAGGCCCGGTTCGAACGAGGCGTCTCCAGGTTCGATGTCCGGTCCGAGCATGTGGCCCTGCACGAGATATACGTCGAGATCGCCATCGTTGTCATAGTCGAACAGCGCAACTCCGGCTCCCACCATCTCGTTGAAGTACATCTCACCCGACATCCCGTTGACATGGGTGAAGTCGAGGCCCGCCGCCGCCGTGGCATCCACGAAGATTTCCTCGGCCTGCTCGGAAGCCGACCCGATGTCCGGGTCGGTCGTGGCGGTGGGCGCTGGTGCCGGTGTCGGCGTCTCGCCTCCGCAGGCGATCAGACACACCGGCAGCGCCAGCAGGACACCAGACCGTAGCAGTGACAGATCCACGACGATGAGTCCTCGACGCCGACCTACTGCGTGCGTTCCTCGACGAGGGCTTGTGGGCTGAAGGGGGCCGGGGTGAAGACCGGGTCGTCGTCGGCGAACGGTTGCCTGGAGGGTTGACGCTGCTGGTAGCGGGCGAGGCCTGCGTTGAGTTGAGCCGCCAGCATGGCCAGGCCCGCCTGGTTCGCCATCTCGATGGCCATTCCTTGGAACCGCGCGGCGTCATCGAACAGCCCAACTTCGGCCGCCGCCATGGCCGTGGTCTCCATGACCTGGGGCGACTGCACCAGGGACGTCAGCTCGGCCGAGATCTCGAAGGCCCGGCGGCCGTCACGTACCGAGTCGTCGGGCGAGGAGGCGAGCAAGCGGGCGAGCGTGTGGCGGAAGGCGACCTCGTTCGGTTGCGCTCGGATGTCGTCCTCGAGTGCGGCTCTCGCGTCCGGGTGTCGTCCGGCTCGAATCAGGGCGAAGGCGCGACCCAGCCGAGCCGGTCCGTTGCTCGGGTCCAAGGCAATGAGGGCGTCGTACGCCTCCGCCGAGTTCGACGCTTGACCGTCTCTCAGCAGCGCCGCGGCGAGGTTTAGATGGGCGACGTTCGAGCCTGGATCGGATGAGACCGCCTGTTGGAAGCGTTCGATCGCGTCTCCTTCCTTCCCGTCCTCGGCCAGGAAGATCCCCAGCTGGATGTTCGCGCCGGCGTGAATGGGGTCGAGTCGAACGGTCTCCTCGTATTGCTCTCGCGCTCCTTCGCGATCTCCCATGTTGAGCAGCGTCGTGGCCAGGAGATTGCGAGAGACCGGATCCTCCGGATCGGCCTCGATCATCTTGTCGAACTGCTTGATCGCTTCGTTCCACCGTCCTTCGCGGGCGGCCATGACCCCACGCGCCTCGTAGGCGACCTTGCCCGCCACCGCAACCGCGCGGAGCTCCTCGAGCAACGGGTCGTATACACCCGGCCTGTCGATCACTCTCCCCAGACCGATGTTGCGGGTGGCGTCGGTTCTGGCGTCGAGCTGGGCCTGTGCCTCGGTGTCTCGACTGAGCGCGCGGTAGGCCTGCGCCAGGGGATAGCGGATGGTCGCCGCCCAGGGGGCGAGCGTGAGCGCCTGTTCCAGCTGAGTGGCGGCCTGCTGGTATTCCTGATCCTGCAGCGACAAGCGTCCCAGACCCACGAGGCATTGCGCGCAGGTGGCGTCGAGCTCGAGGCCACGGTCGAATCGCTGCCTCGCTTCCTCGTCTCGTCCCTGCAGGAGGTAGACGTCTCCGAGCCTGGCAAGGCCGGCCACATAGTCGGGTCGCAATGCCAGGGCGGCGAGGAAGGCCTCTATGGCCTCCTCAGCGCGCGATTGCTCCTCGTAGAGCAGAGCCAGGTAGTAGGCCCATCGAAAGTCCTCTGGAGCCAGCTGTCGTGCGTTCTGGTAGGCGACCTCGGCAGCGTCGCCCAGGCCAAAGGCGTCGAGCTGCATTCCCAGCCGGCCATGCTCCTCGTGCGACGATGTGCCGGCGTCCATCGACGTTTCCAGCGCGCGGTGAGACTGCCTGATCTGCTGCTGGATCTCCGGGTCGAGGCCCCCGATCTCAGGTAACGGCACTCGCTGCGGCTCCGCGGTCGGATCCGCGGCCGCCGTCGGACTCAGGTCCCCTTCCGAGGGGCGTTGAGCACACCCGATGCCGACGGCCAGCAGCAGCATGGCCGAGACGCGACGGTGATTCCTGTTCACTCCGGTAATGGTGCGCCAACAGCGGCCGATCAGTCCAGCGACGGAACCGTCTGCTTGCCTCACTCGAGTCCGACGGGCGAAGATCCGAAGACGCCAATCCCGATGCCAGCACAGTCCCCCTCTCCTCCTGTTCCCGACGCGGTGGCCGGACGCGGACCGATGAGTCTGTTTGCGGCGTCCGCCCTGGTCTGTGCGTGCGGCGTCCTCGTGTATGGCAACTCGCTCGTCTTCGACTACACCTACTTCGACGACCAGGAACTGATCTTCAGCAATCAGTACTTCTTCGCGGATCTACGCAACGTCGGCGCGCTCTTCATGGACGACATGTGGCGGTTTACGGAGGACACCTACTACCGTCCGCTGTACATGCTGACCTACATGCTCGACTTCCAGTTCACGGGCACGGATCTGTTCGGGTTTCACTTCACGAGCGTGGTGATCCATCTGCTTTCGGCCATGTTGCTGCTGGTCCTGTTCCGCCAGCTGCGGTTCGGACAGACGTTGAGCCTCTGGGGCGCGCTGCTGTTTGTCGTGCATCCGGTGCACGTGCAAGGGGTCTCGTGGATCCCGGGACGGAACGACAGCCTGCTTGGACTGTCGGTCATCATCGCGACGCTGGCCTGGGTTTCCTGCTGGCGTCAACCAACGCCGATGCGCTGGGTGGGGCAGGCGATGGCGTTCTTCGCCGCGATCCTGATCAAGGAGCCGGCCTTCGTTCTGCCGCCGCTGTTACTCGCGCTGGTCTGGGCGCGTGAGCCGGACTTCTGGGGCAGATTCCGCGAGCGCCTCTTGCCGCTCGCGCTTGGGTGGGGGGGAACGGTGGCCGCCTGGTTCCTGCTGCGCTGGCTCGCATTCGAGAACCCCGCGCCGGTCGTGCCACGACTACTCGACAATGGAGGTGTTGCCGGTCTCGTAATGCTTCACTACTTCGGGAAGACCGTGTTTCCGATCGCGCTCCGGACGGTGGCCGATCTCAACGCGCCGTGGTGGCCGGGGGTGATCGTTCTGACGCTGGTCGCGACCGTCGTCGCGCGGGTGGAGGATCGGCGTCTGCTGTGGGTCGGGCTCGTATGGTTCGTGCTCATGGTGTTTCCCACGCTGCTCTCTGGGCATGACTTCTATCTCGAAGAGCGGCTGTATGCGCCGTTGGTCGGGTTGCTGTTCTTCGTGCTGCACGCATTGCAGGTCACCGGCGCGCACACCGCCACGGCGGGACGCATCGTGCTGTCCGCTCTCCTCGTGGTGTTCGTGATCGCCGCGTTCAATCGATCCCAGCAGTTCTCGGATCGATGGACGCTGTGGGAGTCGGCGGTGGAGCAGTCACCCGACTCGGCGTTCGCCGCCAACAACCTGGCGTCGATCTACTTTCTGGACGGGCAATACGACAACGCCCGCGAGCAGTACGAACGCGCCCTCGGCCTCGACCCGGATGAGCCGATGGTGCGTAGCAACCTCGGGCTCGTCCACTACCAGCTCGAGGAGTTTGATCTCGCACGCGAGTACTTCGAAGAGGAGATTCGACGCAATCCCTGGTACGCCGAGAGCCACTACAACCTCGGCATCCTCTGGTCTCGGCTCGACCGCCTGGACGATGCGGTGCGTGAGTGGGAACGAGCGATAGAAGTAGATCCGGACTACGCGCTGCCGTACGAGATCCTGGCCCGCTACTACCAGAATCGCGACCAGGAGCGTTACGCCTACTACCTGGGCCACCTCAGCCGACTGGGCGTGCCAGCGCCCTGACGAGGCAGGTTCAAGCCGGCGAGGAGCACAGATTCTAGGAGGGAGGGCGGGCGACGAGGCCGTCGCCTCCCGCCGGCGTCGAGGTGTCGCCCGCGCGCCGAAGGCGAGGACCGCGCAGGCGCCGCGTACAAAAAAACCCGTAACGGCGGTTTGTCACCACCGTTACGGGGATGCGAAGGCTGTCCGGTCTTGAGCGGGGACCTTACCGAGAGCCGAGCTTGAAGACGACGCCGGTGGCGAACCGGAACTCGTTCCAGTCGTCACCGTTGGCGACTACGAGCGACGCGCTCGAACCGCTGGGATCACCATGCATGATCATGCGGTAGTCGACCTGGATACGGAAAGCAATGTTGTCTTCAACGTCGACGTCAATGCCGCCACCCGGCTGAATGGCCAGGTTGGTCGAGGTGTGCGAGAAGAACGAGATCTTCCGCACAGAGCGGACGGCACCCGCCATGATGTGCACGAACGGCCGCACGCTGCCGGTGCGCATGCCGAAGCGAGGACCAGCCACGCCACCGATCGAGACGGTCTTGATGTCGCAGGTGCTCAGGGTCGGCGAGCACCACTGCGCCTCGGCGCGGTGGAACGACAGCCCCTGGAACTCCTCGCCAGTTGCCGCAACGACACCCTCAAGACAGTTTGCAGGCTGCTGCGCCAGCGGCGTGCTGCGGTTGGCGATGCCACCGCACACGTCGATCCCAGCGTTGTAGTTACCGCTGAGGTCGAACGCGATCTCGACGCCGTCGTTCAGACGGTAGGCGCCGGCGCCATACCAACCGAGCGGCAAGCTGCTCGATTCCACGGCAATGTCATTGTTGCCGAGGAACGAGTAACCGATCGCCCACTCACCAGAGTGCTCCTGCGCGGCTGCCGGCTGAGCCAGACTGAGCGGCAACGCGAGGATAAGACCAAGAACAACGTAGCGAGTTCGCATGCTCAAAACCTCCTAAAGGCGGTCCGCGACCGGACAGTTCTGCGAAAGCCGCACGAGAGTATCAGCCATCGCGGGGAGTGTCAATCGTGTTTCAAGAATGTTTCGAGTGGCCCATTACATGCTGGATCAGGTGGCTCACTCTGCCTCCCCGCATGGTTGACGGACGCGACTGAGAACGCCGACTAAAGTTACGATTCTGGACCGAGACGATGCGCGATCGAATGCGGGGCTCGAACGCGCGCTATCGATGTCCGGACGCAGTTGAGACCCACACCCTACACCCGGTTGGTTCCAGCTGCAAGTCGCGATTGCAGCTTGCCGAAACTCCGTGACCGCGCGGACGTCCGGTTGATCACGTGGCGGAGGATCTGCGAGCGTGTTGACACTCTGGGTGGAGCCCTTCCTGGGTTGTTCTCGGACGGAACGCTGTGGCTCGACACCCCGGGTGACCGAGGAGTTTGTGAAGCAGATCTCCGTGCCGCTTCGGTCCGTGGTGTAGCTCACCTTTGGTGACGCTCCGGCATCGCCGCCCAGGAACATTGTTCTGCCAATGGATTGGATTACTTGACTATTCATCCAATTTTTCGAATACAATCTGTTCGCTCTCGAACTGGCCGCGGTTCGCCAAGCCACGTTCACGCAGTGGCTTACCGGAATACGGGTGTGGTCGGTCCGTGGGGCACGCGTCTTGCTGTAGGTAGGACGATAAGAAGAACACTCTCGCTTCGGGAGTCAAGGAGGTGTGTGGATGAGGTTCGGTAAGTTCCTTGCTGTCGCGCTTGGCATCCTTATCTTGGTGCCAGCCGCGGCCTCGGCCCAGAGCGCATTCGCG
>CAJWMX010000218.1 GCA_913043805.1 uncultured Acidobacteriota bacterium
AGGCGGTCAGGAACGGACGCACTTCGGCGTCGAAGCGGTCCCCCGGCTGAGCCGAGGCGGTCGCGGCGAAGATGAAAAGAGTGGCGGCGCCCAGGCTGGGCGCCGCCCGAAACAGGCGCGTGACCGATGACATGGTCTGCGCTGGCTGTGGTGCTACCGATTCGCGCGCTGACGGTCGAGCACGACCACGTCGAGGGTCAGCTGAATCGGCACCGACACCGGATCGAAGCACAGTTTGTCGTCACAGGCCTGGTAGTTGAGACTGCCGCTGACGGTCATCCCGTCCATCTCGGCGAAGGCTTCTTCAACCCCCGGCTCGCCCGACACCACCGCCTCCTGCAGGAGCGTGAACGGTCGCATGTAGACCGGCACCCGCTCGTCGAGTGGCTCGAAGTGGTAGATCTCCGGTTCAGGGAACTCGACCGGTTCGAACCGGACGTACTCGAGCGGGTTCAGCTCCAGCCCGATGACCCGGTAGCCGAGCTCGTCGGCCCCCGGGGCATACACGTGAATGTTCTCGTTGGGCTCGACTTCGACCGCGACCGAGAACTTCGTGCCCACGGTGATGGTTGGGTCACTGGCGTAGGCCGTGAGCTTGAGGTGCGCGGTTTCTCCCGAGATCGCTTCGATCGGCGACAGCCCGGCGCCCAGCTTCAGCATGACGTTGGCGGTCGTGTTGCGCTCCCGGTAGAACTCCTCGAAGAACCGCGAGCTGACGCGTCCCTCGCCGTCGACCATGAAGGTGCCAGGGTAGGGGGTACCAACGATCATCTCGCTGGCGCCGAACACCGACACGTATTTCCGCGCGTCGGCCTGCACGTCGGGATCGTCCTTGTTGGGGCCGATCGCTTCGGAGGCCACCGTGTTCAGGATGCCGAAGTCCGTGATGACCGCCGAATCGTCGTCAGAAAGTAGCGGAAAGGTGATGCCGCGCCGCTCGGCGAAGTCCTTGAGGACCTCCTCCGAGTCGTAGCTGATGGCGGCCACGCCCAGGCCGCGTCCCCGAAGCTCCTCCAACCGGTCTTGCAGCTCCACGAGCTGCGCTTTGCAGTACGGTCACCAGTCGGCCGACCGGTGGAACAGGAGAATGCCGCCGTTGGGCCCGAGAATCGAGCTCAGGTCGCGCATCTGTCCGTTCTGGTCTGGCAGGCTGAAGTCGGGCACCGCTTCGCCCACCTGGGGGCCGAGCGAAGCCACATCGATCGCGTCTCTGGACTGCATGGCGGACGGTCCCACGCCGAGCACGAGGGCCGCCACCGCGCCGGCCAGAACGCCACGGCGAATCTGTTGCGTCATGATGGCCGCATCCTATCACTGGCACGCCCGGCTCGCCATGGCCGGAGCCCTCAGGCGCGGCAGACCGCGATCACCCCCTGCACCCCTTTACCGTACTCACTCCGCAGGACCGACTCCCGCAGCTCGACCAGAGACAGCTGGGCAGCCTCCGCCGCGGCCCGCACGTGGTCCGGGTGGTGGGTAAACCGACCCGAGTCGGACAGATGAAACGGTGCGCGGGTGCCGCGTTCCACCGTGAACGCCAGCACACCGTGCGGCGAGAGCTGGCTGGCGGCCAGGCGCACCGGGTCTCTCAGGTCGCCGAAGTAGATCAGAGTGTCGCAGGCGAGCACGAGGTCGAAACGATGCCCCGGCGCCTCCCTCAACCACTGCGTGAGCTCGGCCTGATGCGGCTGGTCGTAGATGGCCCGTTCGCGCGCCCGAGCCACCATGGTCGCGGACAGGTCGACCCCCGCCAGCTCCCCAGTGTGCGAACGCCATCTGGCCCCGTTCAATCCGGTGCCCCAGCCCAGATCGAACACCGCGGCAGGCTCGGCGGTGCCCTGATGCGCGCGCACCGCCTCTACAGCTGCTCGGGCGCGCAGTAGCCCAGCACGTCCACCATGTTCTCGTCGTAGAAGGTGGCGAACCGTTCATAGAGCTGCTCCAGGCAGCGGTCGGGAACGCGATCCGGCGGCGGTGCATCTGTCAGCGCCGAGACCAGGTGAGTGATCGCGGCGTCGTCCGGATGCGTGTCGAGATACCGCTGATAGGTGTCTCTGGCCTCTGTCGACGGCCGGTGATGTGGGCGAGCTCTCCCAGGCGCAGCCAGTGGCGTGCGTGGTCGGGGGCGATCTCGGTGGCCCGGCGCTGGCAGATGTAGGCGCCGAGGACCTCGTCTCGCTGCTGTAGACGGTGCGCAAGACGCACGAGCTCGGCCGCGGTCGGTGCCGGACCCTCCCGAGTGGTTGCGAGCAGCCCGTTCTCGACCGCCTCGTCGAGCCAGTGGCGCCGGCGTGGCCAGGCGGTTCCGACAAGAGGCGACAGTTGTGTCCCGAGGTCACCGACGGTCCGAGAGCCGTCGCAGAGCTCGGCGAGCAGACCGGCGGTGGGGTTGAGTCGGTGGAGTCGCCTGCGTTCCGTGTCGTAGGCGACGAATCCCTCGTCGCTTGGCGCGAGGATCACCGAGCCGGGGAGATGGTAGGTGGCGGTGCCGGACATGGCGCCCGAGGGTGACCCCGGAGCCTCGTTCGAGACTCCGGGGACCTTTGTGTCCTACTGGTTTGGCGGCGTGCCTTTTCCACGCCCTTTGCCTCGACCCTTGCCTTTGCCCCGGCCGGTGCCCTTCCCTTTGCCGCGGCCCTGGCCATCGCCGGGGCCCGGGAATTCTCCGGGTCGACGACGCTGACCGCGGTCGTGCGGCTGGGCGACGACCGAGCTCACTGGGGCCGCCAGGGCGAGTGCGCCCCCGGTCAGGAGCAGTCGCTTCAGCGCCTGCCGACGGGTGGGGGAGACCCACACCAGCAACGCCTCGAGCCTGTGCTTGGAATCGTCCGAAATCCGTTCCTCCTTGCGGCGGGCTGCGCCCGCCCGTCACGACGCTGGCGTTGTCGATCGACGGCCGGTATTCCGGCGCTCGGGGGCGTAGACCACCGGCAACGCGAGTTTCTTCCCGCCTGGCCGAAGACGCGGTCAGTCGTCTTCGCGTCGCACGCTCACCTGGGCGTCATCGGGGGTATCGGGGTCGATCACGACGGTCAGGATCATCGGCCGACAGCAGACCTGGCAGTCTTCGACGTATTCCTGGTGGCGGACCGAGGGGTCGAGGGCCACTTCCAGCGGCTCTCCGCAGTAGGGACAGGCGATGAGCTGTGCGTCCATGGAGGGATTTCACGGGCCGTATAATCTCGTCCTGGAGGATATCGAATGCGTACCGTGCAGAAGCTCACCCTCGACGACGCTCGGATCATGATGGCCGGCGCCGAGGCCAAGGCCACCGAGATCGGCGTCGACATGGACATTGCCATCACCGACGACAACGGCAGCCTGCTCTTGTTCCAACGGATGGATGGCGGCCGGATCACCAGCATCGACGTGGCTATCAGCAAGGCCTTCACCGCCGCCGCGGCTCGTAAGTCGACCCGCGACTATGGTGTGGCCGGCGCCGCGGGCGGTCCGGCGTTCGGCATCCATGTCAGCAACCAGGGGCGCTTCATGATCGTTCCCGGTGGGCTGCCGGTGTTTGTCGACGAGCAGATCGTGGCCGGCATCGGGTGCAGCTCGGGCACGCCCAACCAGGACGAAGTGGTGGCGCAGGCCGGCATCGACGCCCTCATGTCCCACCTGGGCTAGGTTTCCTTGCGATCCGTCCGCGTGGACGGCGTTGCGACCTCGGTTACAGCCACCCGGGCTGCTCCCTCGGCCGCGCCTTGCCACACGAACGGCTTGCAAGGAAACCGGGTTGGGACGTCCAGCTGCCTTAGGGCTGTTGTTGCTGCTGGGCGCACTCTTCCAGCATCAACCGGGGTGTTGCCCCGGACCCCACGTGGCGCTAGTGGGGCCCCATAGCCCCACGCCGCGCCACGGGACGCGCCGTGCGCGCCCTGAGGACCTGGACGTGTCTACTGCTGTTGCTGCCCGCGTTCTTCCAGCACCTTGCGGAAGTCCACTCCCAAGTCCTCACCGAGGCTGGTGTCGGCGCCGAGGCGTTCGAGCAGGGCACCCGTTTCCTTCTGGGTGTAAAACGACCCCGATCGATACTCGCCTTCCCAGGCGATCATCCAGGGGGTCTGGCCGCGGCTGTTGATCGCGTCGATCTCGGCACCTCGCTCCAGGAGGTAGGGCACCAGCATGGTGCCGCCGAGGTAGACCGCGCCGTGCAGCGCCGTCTGGTTGTCGTCGTTCCTGGCGTTGATGTCGAGGCCGAGTTCCAGCAGGTAGTCGATCGAGTCTCGCGCCGCTTCCTGCAGCTCGAGGTTGTCCCCGAACCACCGCACGCCGTACTTGTCGGCCCCATCCACGTAGTCGGCGCCGGCGGCCACCATCAGCGCCGTGGTGTTGTCGTCGGTCACGAGGTGCGGATCGGCACCGGCGTCGACCAGGAGGCGCATGCTCTCGAGGTCGTTGAAGCTGGCGGCGAGGAAGAAGGGGGTCGCACCGATCTCGTTCGGGGTCAGGCCGTTGGCCTGGAAGATCCGGCGAGAGACGAACGGGAGCCGTCTGGCGAGCCGGGCGTTCGGATCCGCGCCTTGAGCCAGAAGCGCCGCGACCACCTCGGGCATCTTGCGTTGCACGGCCGCGTGTAGCGCCGAGCGGCCCGCGCCGTCGTGATCCGGGTCGGCGCCTCGCTCGAGCAGGAAGAGGGCCATCTCGGGGTGCCCGCTGTCTATGGCCACGAGCAGCGCCGCGGCCTCGGTGTCTCGCACGTATCGAGATCGAGCGTTGGTGTCGCCGCCGATGCCGTCCGGCGCCGCTTCGTTCACGTCGGCGCCCGCGGCCAGCAGCAGCCGGGCCGCGTCAAGGTTTCCTTGCTGGGCGGCGAAGAGGAGCGGCGTGAACTGGTTTGTCGTTCGCACCGTGGCTGAACCGCCCACCTCCAGCAGCAGCCGGACCACCGGTACGTGATTCTCGGCGACGGCCAGCATGAGCGCGGTTTGCTCCAGCGTGCCCTCGGTGATGTTGGGGTCGGCGCCAGCGCTGACGAGCAGCCGGACCACCTCGATGTTGCCGACCCGGGCCGCGGTCATCAGCGGTGTCTCGCCATTGGTGCGTGCGATGTTCGGGTCGGCGCTGGCTTCGAGAAGTCGCTGGACCACCGCCCCACTGCCATTGATGCAAGCCAGCGAAAGCGCGGTCACCCCATGGTCATCGATGGCGTTCGGGTTCGCTCCGGCGGCCAGCAGGAGTTCCACCAGGGCGAGATGGTCTCGGTGGGCGGCCCAGTGGAGCGCCGTGGTGCCGTCGCCGAACCGGCTGTCGACATCGGTGCCGGTGTCGAGCAGCGCCCTGACACGGTCGACGTCCGATTGTCGGGCGGCCTCGATCAGGGCCAGGCCGTCGGATGTGGGCTGGGCGCCGGCCGGGAGACCCGCTACCCACAGGGTGAGCAGGAGTGCCAACGTTCCGACGAAGCGGGCATTGAAGCGCATGCTAGCTACCTGGCGTCGCGTCGCCGATACAGATCGAAGAGGATCAGGATCGCCACACCAATGAACACGAGTTGGTGAATCTCCAGCGCCATGTCTGATTCTGCGGGCGCGCCGCGCGGCCCGTTCTTGACTCGCTGTTGTGGCCCTCATGATAATGCAGCCGGTATATTTCGACACAGCAGAGCGATGACGAGTCGGAAATATACCGGCTGC
>CAJWMX010000219.1 GCA_913043805.1 uncultured Acidobacteriota bacterium
TTGCCCGAGTAGTTCTCGATCCCCTCACTCGGGGTGTCGGTCACCCCGTGATACAGCAGGATACAGAGCTCGGAGCGCGACCGCCGGTCGAAGCAGAACAGGTTGGCCTGATAGTCAGTCGCCCATCCGGCGGACTCCACCCCCGCGTCGAACCTCCGCTGCACCTCTCGCTTCTTCTCGAGCGGCATGAAGGAGTAGTAACGACCGCGGGTCTGGGCACGTCCACTCAAACTGCCTGTGGCATCGAGCTCGTCGAGCACCTCATGCGTGAGCTCGGTGGCAAGCACGCTCGTGTAGTACCGGATCTGGTGCGTCAGGATGCGTGAGGCGTTCCTCAGACAGGCGACCCGCAGGATGTCGCCGGTGTCCAGCTCGGCATCGATCCGGTGGATGGTGACCCCAATGTGCTCCGGGTCATCGTTGAAGATGGCCCACAGGTCGGAGTCGAGCCCACGATATCGCTCCGAGATACCGCGGTGAACATTGATGAGCCCCAAACGGGCAACATCGAATACGTGAGGCTGGATCTTCCCGCAGCCGAACACTAGCCCGATATCGGCGTCGTACCCCCGCAGCAACTCGTCGACACCTGGGTCGTTCACCCGACCCACATCGTGCACCGGGATCGACTCTGGGATCGACACCTCGGCCGAATCGAAGAAGTAGCGGGCCTCGAACTCGTCCTCAAACTCCTCAAACAGCGGCCCAACGGGCACCTTCGGGGTGACATGGCGATGCTCGTAGACCACGGCCGCCACTTCGTGCCGAGCCGCCAACCGCTGCACGTAATACGTGTGGTGCACCGTCGGGGTGGTGAGGATGACCGCTCGAATCATGCGAGACCCACCTCAACGGCTTGTCAGAGATTGAGGCGGAACTCGTTGTGCGTCGATGAGCTGGCGGCGTCGACTAGCTCACTTGGCATCGGAGAAAACCGGTGCGCCGCCAACTCGGCCGCGCTGAGTCGGCCGCGATTCTCCTCGAGAAACACCCGCTGTTGCTCGAGGAAGTACAAGCGCTGGTCGTTCGGCGCATACAGCCGCTGCGCCATCTCGCGGAAACGGTCTGTGTAGATAATTCCGGCCGAGTCCTTGTGGTAGAAAAGCTGGTTGCGCTCGATATACTCGGAGTCCTCGCTCCGGGGTAGGGCCAGAAACGCGAACCGGTCGACCGCAAACGGCTCGACCTCCGCCACGAACGCCTCGGTCTCAGCGAGTTCTTCCTCGGTCTCGGTCGGCGTTCCCATGCAGAAGGTGGCGTAGACGTTGATGCCAACCTTCCTGGCAAGGGTGAAGAAGGTCCGCATGGTCTCTGGGGTCAGATCCTTCTTCTTCTTCTTGAGACCGCTCATGGACCCGCTCTCGATCCCGCAGTACAGACCGATGCAGCCGGAACGAGCCATCTTCTCAAGCACCCGCTCGCTGGTGATGTCGGCTCTCGACTCGCAGGCCCAGACCACGTCGTAGGGGCGCTCGATCAGCAGGTCGCACATCCGCTCCACCCGTCGGAGGTCCGTCGTGAAGAGATCCTCCCGGAAATACACACCTTGGCACCCGTACCGCTCCACGTAGGCATCGATCTCTTCGACGATCCGGTCGGCGGAGAAAGCGGTCCATTTCCGGGTCCAGATGGCCGCCACTCCACAGAAGGTGCACCGGTAGGGGCAGGATCGGCTGGTATGCATGGTGAAGACCGGCGACTCTGGCCGGCCGTAGATGTCGAACCCCCAGTTGTACGGCTTGTCGACGAAGTGGTCGTAATTGGGGAACGGGTAGTCGTCGAGCTCCTTGATCCGCTGTGTCTTAGCGTTATCGATGATGCGTTCGGTCGGCCGCCACCCCTCGGCCAGATCCAGCATGACGTGCTCGCCCTCGCCGGTGCAGACATAGTCCACGCCGGGCGGAACGTTGTGCGGCAGCAGCGACGCGTGCGGCCCCCCCGCCACGAGCGGCACTTCGGGAGCGATCTGTTTCAGTTCGTCGATCAGGTCGCAGGCACTGTAGTAGCCCGGGGAATGCATGTACAACCCGATGATGTCCGGCCGGAACTCATCGATCTCGCTCTCCATCGGCAGCGGCGCGAGATAGTTGTCGCAGATCCTGACCTCATGTCCGTGTCGTTCGAGGAACGAGGCAATGAAGCCCAGCCCCATGGGTGGACGCAGGTCACCATAGTGCAGGGCAGTCGTCCCCATCGGCGGCATCGTCGCCGCCGTGAGAAGGACGCGACGCCGGTCAGCCCGCGGTGTATGCACCAAGGGTGCGGGCCGGCCAGTCTTCCGTTGCTCGCTCATTGTTCGAGATCCTTCCACTCGAGTTGGACCTCCGACGCCAGGTCCCGTACCAGCCGACGCCCCACGATGTCGTCGATGTGCTCCGGGCCAATCCCCGTGCCGGGCCTCTTGACTCCAAGCATCTCGCGGCTCAGCAGCGTGCCCGCTACGAGATCCGACTGCGCGACGAGGCTCCGTCTCGCGCTCCGCCGGGTCTCCTCTTCGGCCGTATAGACCTTCACCTCGTCCGATCCGAGCGACTCTTCGGCCCGGCGCACGTTCGCGACATAGGCCCTCAGATCCTCGGGGGTCATCGAGATAGCACTGCCACCCCCCATGTCGCGGGCCAGCGCGAAGTGCTTCTCCAGCATCACTGCGCCAAGGGCTACACAGACGGCACCGGTGATCATGTGTGGGTCCGGCTCGACGTGGTCCGAGACACCCACCAAACACTCCGGGAATTCCCGCCTCAGCGTCAGTATTCTGCGGTAGTGGGCGTCCTCGGTCCGTGTGGGGTAGGCCATCGTGCAGGCCAGCAACACGATCTCGCTGGCCCCGGCGGTGCCCAAAGTATCGAGGGCCCGCCGGATCTCATCGAGGCTCGCGCCTCCGGAGGAGATCACGACCGGCTTGTTGAAGCACGCTACCTCTCTGAGCAAGTCGGTGTAGAGGAGATCGCACGACGCGATCTTGAACAGATCGACTTGCACACTGTTCAGCATCTGGGCGTTCTCTGGGTCGAACGGGGTCGAGAACGGCACCAGCCCCTTCTCGCGGGCATGATCGAACAGCTCGTCGTACTCGCTGCGGCCAAACCGATCGAACTGACGGTAGTACTCGTACTGCGACTGGGTGCCGATGTTGCCGTAGCCTTCCGCAGTCTTCGAGGTCAGCTTTTCCGCCGTGTAACTCTGAAACTTGATGGCATCGGCCCCCGCCTCAGCGGCGGCATCGACGAGCTGGACGGCATAGTCCATCCGGCTCATATGGTTGCAGGCCGCCTCTGCCACCACGAACGCGGGCGAGCTCTGCGAAATCGCCTTCCCTCCCACCCGAATGACCGGTCCCGAATCTGTTGTCATTGTCACCTGCATTGCCCGGTCGCCAGCCGGAACGAACACCTCCGACCCGATTTTATCACTCCCGTTCGGGAGCGTCGCGACGCGCGAGCCCAGACACTCGTGCTGATTACCGAGACGACACTCAGAATTCGAGGCACCCTCACGCCGTTGGGGTGGGCGACGAACCGGCATTGGTCCGAGGCTCGGACTCAGCCGTGAACTGCGGCTCGATCCAGGTGCGACAGCACGAGCGCCATCGTGCGGGCCACCGAATGTCGCAAAGCGCTGCGTATCTGGCGCAGCCCCGTATCGACCACCGGCGGACGACGACTGTCAGCAAGCACGTCAGGAAAGCGCGCGAGCTCGGTCAGGCGGTGACCGTACTCGTAAGGGACACGGCCGTCGGTCGAGGAAGCCAGCTCTGGCAAGTCGAGGACGATGGTGCGCATTCCGCGTAACGCCCCTTCGAGCATCAGCATCGAGTCGACCCCGACGAGCCAGTCGTATCGGCGGCCGATCTCGGCGATGCTGTCAGTATCGACCTCGATCTCGGTAGGCAAGGTTGCCGGCGTCTCCTTCGGGTGCGGCCGATAAGTCAGGCTCGCGGTGTCAGTCGCCAAACCGGCGAGTCGGTCGATCAGTCGCCTGCCCTCCCGCGATTGCAGGAAGATCCCGTCGAAACTACCGTCGCGGTCATTTGGCTGTGACACCAGCAACACACGCGGACGCCGCCCGGGCTCCGGCTTACCGAGAGAGTCCGGCCGCACCCGCTCGAGAGCAGGCTGCCCCACCGCGAACAGCCGATCCGCCCCTCCGAAACGTCGCTCCAGCTCACCGCACATGTGCTCGTCGATGCATCCGATCCAGTCAGGCCGATACCGCGGGTTGCCACCTTCGTCACAGAACCGATCGAACCCCTTCCAGTGATCCATGATGCCCAGCGAAGGAAGTCCACTCGCCCGGCAGGCCTGTATCAGCCACCCATTGGTCCGATCCACGCGCGGCGAGGCGATGGTGCAGAGCACATGGGTCACCCCGGAGCGTTCCAGCCGGCTCCGCCACAGGGGCTCGTCGAGCCGCTCGCTGTCGACCCACTCGGTCCCCTCGGGCATGAACCTCTCCTCCTCGACGACCCGCCGGGCTGTGTGATGGAAGACATAGCTCGTGCGCTGCACCCGCCGACCCCCGGCCAGAGCCTGCAGCACCGGGACGAGACAGCGGGTGGAACCGGGATCCTGGAGATACACAAGCAGGTGCGGCGTCACGACCAGGTCAAACCTTCGCCAGCTCGCCCGCTCCGTCCGCGACCTTGGCCACAGCCGCGACGAACTCGTCTACCTCCGACTCGCCATTGGGATACTTACAGATGTCGGTGGTCAGCATCTCTTCGCGATAGAGTCGCTCGGTCACCGGACATGCGCCGGGCTCATAATCCGGCGTCCCATCGTAGTGGCCGCACGTAAAGGGGCAACCGGACCGGCCGTAAACGAGCCGTCGTTGATACATCGGATTCAGGTAGATCGGCTTGATATAGCCGCCGGCCACCGAAACCCCTTCCGCCTGCAACGCCCGCACGAAGAGGTCTCGGCTAATTCCCAGTTGTTCGGCAAGATACCGCATGGGATACAGGTAATAGCCGTGCGTGCAGCCAGGCTCTTCCCGCGGGGGTACCAGAAAGTCGTAGACCGCCAGCCGTTCGCTGAGTCGCCTGGCCAGCCGGACGCGGATCTCGTTCATCCGATCGAGCTTGGGCAACTGGGCGCGACCGATCGCCGCATGGATCTCACTCAGCCGGTAGTTCCAGCCAAGCTGATTCTCGAGGTCCGCCATGCCGATCTCGCCCGCCACCACTTCGCCATGGTTCCGGATCAGCTGCAGACGGAGGGCCGCCTCGTCGTCGTCGGTGAGCGCAACTCCGCCCTCGCCCGTCTGCACGGCCTTGTGGTAATTGAGACTAAGGACACCGATCCTGCCAATCGTGCCGGCAAGCCGTCCGTGGTAGGTCGCGCCCGGCGCCTGGGCATTATCCTCGATGAGCGGCACCCCCCGTCGGTCGGTGGTCTCGCGAAGCTCGTCGAGTCGGGCCGGATGCCCGAACAGATTCACCGCAATGACGGCCCGGGTCCGTTCACTAATCCGCGCCTCGACCGCAGCGGGATCCAGGCCAAACGTCCGGTCCTCGATGTCGGCGAAGATCGGAATGGCGTTCTGCATCAGCACGGAGCTGGCCGTCGCGCACATCGTGTAGGGCGAGGTCACTACCTCGTCGCCGGGGCCCACGCCGCAGGCTGCCACG
>CAJWMX010000220.1 GCA_913043805.1 uncultured Acidobacteriota bacterium
CAGGGTCACCCCTGCGATGGGCGCCGCCAGTAAGGCTGAGGCTCCTCCCGACAGCAGCACGACCAGCGCCTCCTCCCGCGTGACGGAGCGCGCGCAATTCAGCGCCGCCAGGCCGGCCTCCTGACTCCCGCCGTCGGGCACCGGATGCCCGCCTCTCACCCACCGCATCGGCTGTGGAGGGTCCGCCGTCCCCGGCCCCACCGCCACCCCAGCAACGATCGATGCCCCCACGCCGTTGGCGAACGCGCGCAGCATGCCATCGGACGCCTTGCCCGCGGCGATCACGCGCAGGCGGCGCCCCTCGGGGAAACGGGCAATTCGAGGAGTCTCGAGGGCACGGCGCACCAACAGATCGGGCGACACCGCGGCCAACGCGGCGTGAACGATCTCGAGGCTGTGCTGACGAAGAACGGTGAGCGGGGAAAGTGGTAAGGACAGAACAATCAGTGGATCCGGGTTGGATCCGACCAAGCAGAGAGCTTGGTAACGCCGTCGAAACTCTGGAGCAGCCGACTCACGACCAGGTCGACGTCGACGTCCCCGTCGGCGCAGAGCTCATCCACCAGCGCCATGACGCGTCTGAGGGCCACCTCCATCTCGGAGATGGTGCACTCGGAGTATGCCTCGCGCTGCTGGCGCAGACACTCTCGGTGCTTGAGGAACTCCTCCCGATAGAACTCGGTGCGGATGGTGTCGAAACCGGTGGTCGAAGACGGGCGCGCGTCGACCAGCAAGCGGGCAAGCGAGCAATGTGACTGCGGCATGAAATACGAGTCCTCAGTGTACGCGGGTCGTTTCGTGACTGTCAACGCCGGTCGCGACCAACACCAGCCGTGCTCGTCGCCGCGGCCAACCCTCCGAGACACCCGACCACCATCCCCCCGACAACCAGTCCGGCCATCCGACTGATGGGCAGGAACTGCACCGCATCGCCACCGAGCACCCGGGCCGCGGCGGCGCCATAGAACGATTCGCCGAGCAGGAAGGCGCCCCACAGCAGCACGAGGACGACACCGAACCCGACCCGTCGAGCCATGTCGACGGCGGCAACTACCCGGTCGACCCAGGCCTGATCGAAACGCACCTCCTCGACGCCACCAGCGCCTTCGAGACGCTGCCCCAGTTGCTCGGCCAACGACGAGTCCGGCGTGGGCGGCGCCAAACGCACTTCGAATGACGCCGGGAACGGTTTCTCTCCGCTCCGATCATCAAGATCAGCCAGGTCCGGGAAATCCTGGGCAAAGCGGACCCGAGCTTCGTCCTTGGAGATGAGTTCGTAGGCGGCCACCACGGGATGCTCGGTCAGCATCTGCTCGACGGCCGCGACCGCCTCCATCCCCGCGTCATCCCGCAGATAGACCGACATCTCGGCGGCCGTCGACCATCGGCTCACGAGCCGATCGACGTTCCAGCCCATCAGCAACAACGTACCCAATACCACCAGCGCGGTCGCGATCGTGACCATCGAGACGACGCTGGAGCGCCACCCACGCCACAGGCTGGCGACCGCCTCGGACAGACTGTAGTTGAGCGCGCATCGCTAACCGACCTCGTCCCGTCTCTCGTCGTCCGCCATCACGTCGGACTCCGTCGCCAGCGCCGCGTCGACGTCGTCAAACGACGCCCCAGGCTTCGCCCGCGTCTCCTCGGCGGCCACCTCATTCCAGGCCGACTCGTCAACCTGGGCAAGTTCTTCGGGCGGAGCACGGTAGTACACGCTTTCACCGTAGGCGGAGGCCTCTTCCGTGATCACGCCGTGCTCGAGCATGAGGGCTCGGTGACCGACCTGACGGATCAGGTCGCGGTCATGGGTAGCCACGACCACCGTGGTTCCCGACGCGTTGATCTCACGGAAGAGGTTCATGACCTCGAGCGCCATGTCCGGGTCCAGGTTGCCGGTGGGCTCGTCGGCCAGACTCATCATCGGATCGCCGATAACCGCGCGCGCGATCGCGACGCGCTGCCACTCTCCCCCGACAGTTCGGACGGGCGCGCGTTGAGACGGTGCTCCAGGCCCACCCATTTCAACACCTGCTCCGCCCGCCGGCGCTGCACGGTGGGCGCCGCGCCCATGACGCGCGGCACGAAGGCGGTGTTCTCGAACACGGTCATGCGCTCGATCAACTTGAAGTCCTGGAACACGAACCCCACGTGCCGGCGGTAGGCCTGGGCCCCGCTCGGACCGGTCAAGAAGGCGAACTCGCCTTTGTCTGTGAAGAGAGAAAGGTCCCGCAGTGCGTGGATGCCAGGTCTCTAGTGCCTTGGAGAGCTGCTGAACCTCAATCACTGCTTGCGCCGAAAGTCGCGGGGGTCGACCTCGCGCTGGGTAGTATCGAGTATGGCATACAGTTCAGGACCATTCGATGGTTCCACGCCGCGTTTTCAGGGGTCATGTCGCGTCTGGATCCCGCAGTTGCTCCCGAAGGAGTTCGTTCACCAGCTTGGGGTTGGCCCGGCCCCGAGTCGCCTTCATGACCTGGCCAACGAGGAACCCGAGCGTGCCCTCGTGCCCGCCCCGCACGCGCGCCGCCGCGTCCGGCTGCTCGCTGATGACCCGCGCCACCAGAGACTGAAGCTCGTCCCGGTCGCCGACCTGGGCCAGGTTCTCCTGTTCGACGATCTCCTGGGCCTCTCGGCCGGAGCCGTACATCTTCTCAAAGACGGTCTTTCCAGTGCTGCTGCTGATGACGCCGGTGTCGACGAGCTTGACCAACCGGCCCAGCGCATCCGGCCTCACCTCCACCTCATCGATACCGACGCCGTCGGCGTTGAGGCGACGGGCCACCTCGCCCATCACCCAGTGAGCAGCCGCCTTGGCGTTCCCGGCCACCTCGACGGTGTCCTCAAAGAAACGGGCAAGATCCGCCTGCTCGGCCAGCTGACCGGCTTCACTGCTCCTGAGATCGAGCTCCCGCAGGTACCGCTGCTTGCGCGCTTCGGGCAATTCTGGCAGCGACGCCCGCACGTCGGCGGTCCACTCGTCCGACACGTCAATCGGGGGCAAATCCGGTTCTGGAAAATACCGATAGTCGTGCGCCTCCTCCTTGCTCCGCATCGACTCGGTCCGCCCTCGAGCCTCATCCCACAACCGGGTCTCCTGGACCACCGTGTCGCCATCCTCGAGCCGGTCCGCCTGACGAACGATCTCGTGCTCGAGGGCGCGCTGGAGGAACCGGAACGAGTTCAGGTTCTTGACCTCCACCTTGACTCCGAGCGCGGTCTCTCCCCGCGGCCGGAGCGAGACGTTGGCATCGCACCGGAGACTGCCCTCCTCCATGTTTCCGTCGTTGACGCCGATGGCCATCAGGACGACACGAAGCCGAGCGAAGAAATCGGCAGCTGCCGCGGGTTCACGCAGGTCGGGCTCGGTCACGATCTCGATCAGCGGCACTCCGCTCCGGTTGTAATCCAGCGCGGTGTAACGACTCTGCGCCCCGTCGGCGTGCAGTGACTTCCCGGCGTCCTCTTCGAGATGCACGCGTGTGATCCGCACGGTGCGCGGTCCTTCGTCGGTCTCGTAGGACAGCGCCCCCTCAGTCGCCAGGGGCAGCTCATACTGCGAGATCTGGTAGCCCTTGGGGAGATCCGGATAGAAGTAGTTCTTTCGCGCGAAGATGGAGCGTCCCTGAATCGTGCAGCCGAGCGCCAACCCCGCTCGCATCGCGAGCTCGACCACCCGCCGATTCAGGACCGGTAGCGCGCCCGGCAGCCCGAGGCAGACAGGGCAGACATGGGTGTTGGGCTCGGCACCGAAGCTGGTGCGGCACCCGCAGAAGATCTTCGACTCGGTGAGCAGATGGGCGTGGATCTCGAGGCCGATGACCGGCTCGAACCGGGAAGCCTCGGACTCGGACGTCATCGCGCGAGAGCGCTAGCGAGGCCCGGCCGCCGTCACCTCGGGCGCCGCCTCGAAAGACGTGAAGTTCTCGGTGAACATCGACGCGAGCTTGCGCGCCTGCGCGTCGTAGTCGGACGGGTTGGCCCAGGTTCCGCGAGGCCGCAGCACTTCCGCCGGCACCCCGGGACAGGCGAGGGGCACGTCGACGTTGAAGACCGGGTCGGTCTCGAACTCCCCGCCGTCGAGGGCGCCCGACAAGGCCGCGGCGATCAGCGCGCGCGTGTGACCGATCGGCATCCGGTGTCCGACTCCGAACGCGCCGCCGGTCCAACCGGTGTTCACCAACCACGCGTTCGCGCCATGGGCGGCCAACCGCTCCCCGAGGAGCGAGGCATACGTGGTCGGCGGCCACACCATGAACGGAGCCCCGAAGCAGGTGCTAAACGTCGCCGTCGGCTCGGTGACGCCACGCTCGGTGCCCGCCACCTTCGCGGTGTAGCCGGACAGAAAGTGATACATCGCCGCTTCGGGACTAAGCCTGGCGATCGGCGGCAACACCCCGAAGGCATCGGCCGTCAACATCACGACGTTCTTCGGATGTCCCGCCTGCCCGGATTCGACGAACGAGTCGATCGCCGACAGCGGGTAGGCGCCGCGGGTGTTCTCGGTGATCGAGTCGTCGTCGAAATCGAGTTCGCGCGTGACCGGGTCGACCGACACGTTCTCCAGCAAGGTCCCAAACTGCCGTGTCGTGGCGTAGATCTGCGGCTCGGCCTCCGGCGAGAGCCGAATCATCTTTGCGTAGCACCCGCCCTCGAAGTTGAAGACCCCGCGATCGCTCCAGCCGTGCTCGTCATCACCGATGAGCCGACGATCCGGGTCACTCGACAGCGTGGTCTTTCCGGTCCCTGACAGCCCGAAGAAGAGCGCCACGTCGCCATCCGCACCGACATTGGCCGAACAGTGCATCGGCATGACGCGGCGGAGCGGCAGCAGGTAATTCATGACGGTAAAGACCGACTTCTTGATCTCACCGGCATAGGCCGTCCCCCCGATCAGGACGAGCCGTTTCGAAAAGTCCAGCAGGATGAACACCTCCGAGTTGGTGCCATGCTGCTCGGGAATCGCCCGACACGTGGCCGCATCGATGACGGTCAGCTCCGGCTGATGGTCGGCCAGCCGATCCCGGTCCTTTTCCGTAATGAACATGTGCCGGGCAAAGAGGCTGTGCCAGGCTCGCTCCGTCACCACCCGCACCGGCAGTCGGTACTCGGGGTCCGCGCCGGCGTAGCAGTCCTGGACGAACAGGTCCTTTCCCTGCAGGTGCGCGGTGACCGCGCGTTGCACCGCTTCGAACTGGACCGGCTCGATCGGGCGATTGATAGCGCCCCAGGCGACGTGATTGGCACTGGACGCCTCACGCACCAGGAAGCGATCCTTCGGCGAGCGTCCCGTGTGCTGGCCGGTGCGGCACACCAGCGGTCCACCAGCCGCGATGGTCCCCTCCCGCCGAGAGACGGCCTCTTCATACAACGCGGCTGTCGAAAGGTTCCAGTAGACCGTGCCTGGGTCGACGATCCCCATGGAGTCAAGTCGTTGTTCTGTCGTCACGCTAGTCATCCGTCCGGGTCCGTTCACACTCCGTGTGCCGCCATGGGTCACAACCGCGACTGATAGGCGTCGCTCTCGGCGCACGCCGCCACGCCTCGCAGGCCTCGGAGCCGGCTGATCCGGGCTCCGGGTCGGCGCATCGTAACGATCCCGTCGTCCTTACGTCAAATAGCCTACAA
>CAJWMX010000221.1 GCA_913043805.1 uncultured Acidobacteriota bacterium
TGGCTTCGTCGATGCCCAGCAGATCCTGCAGCGTATAGGCGTACTCCAATCGGGTGAGCCGTCGCAGCGGAGTACGCTGCTCGCCCCGCGCCGCCCGGTTGGCCTCGACGAGCGCGCGCTTCAGTGACCCGAGCGCCGTCTCTACCACCGTGTCGTCGGGTTGCGGAGCGGTCGCCGGCGGCATCTCACCTGCCTCGACCCGTTCGTATACCTTTTCCCACGCCGTGAACGTCTCGAGGTCGGTCAGATCGGACCCCAGGCGCGCGAGGTTGAGCGGAGTCACCGTCCGCTCGCCGTGGCACCGGAGACAGGACGTCTCGATGAGGGGAGCGACATCGGTGTCCAGCGTCTGAGCCGCGGCCCCGGACGGTGCGGCCACCGCCACGAACGCGAAAGCCGCAGCAGTGACACGAGCGGGCGAAAAGTCGACCATGGCCGGAATCCTAGGGCCGGCTCGCTGGGGTGTCAATGTTGCGCCCGCACGGGCACCCGCTCGGTGACCGCGGCCGACTGGTTGCTGACGATCGCGCTGTCGTTCACCGTCCTGATCGCGATTGAGCTGCACAAACTGAGCTGGCGCGCCCGCAACCCACGCCAGGCATGAGGCGCCACGCGCGCAGACGCCCTCCTGCGTCACTCACTGGCCGGTGACGTCGGTGCCGCGTAGCGCTCGCCGCATCACCCGGTAGTGCCAGGCGATGACATCGTCATACATCGGGCCCCACTCGGCCCGGTCGCGCCCGCCCCGGCGCTGGGTGAAGACGAACGGGAGATCGGCGTCCATCAACACGCGCGCCAGGCGCTGCGAGAGCTCGAGGAGCTGGATGGTCCCTCCACCGTCGAGCTGAACGAGCGGTACCCGGTTGCGATCCACGAGGATGACCAGGCGGAACGGGTCGTGGGCGAACGCCTCGGCCGCGCTCGTGAACGGCTGACCGCTCGGCGCCCGGTCGACGAGACTGCGAAACCCCGGCACCCCCACCGAGGGATCCTCCCGGCGGCGTGCCGTTTCAACCTCGGGCGCATAGGCAACCGGGGGCAGCGCCAGACCGTCGAGCCGCAGCCGGTCGGCGGCTTCCCGGGCCCACAGCAACTCCCCCAGCTGGGAGCCGATCGCCGCAAACAGTTCGGGGTTCCGGAGCCCAACGACGAGGGCGCCGTGCCCACCCATCCCGTAGCCGGTGATGGCACGCCCCTCGCGCCGCGGAATCGCCCGGTAGGTGGCCTCGACGTGCCGACGCACGTCATCGACGATGTAGCGTTCCCAGCCCTCGGGCTCGCCGTAAGTCCGCACCCAGTCGACGTAGTGCGAGTCGCCAGCGTCTGGCAGGACCAGGATCAGGTCGTGATCGCGCGCGGAAGGCGCCCCGGCCAGTATCGACTGCCAACTCCCCGCGTGGTCGCCAGCGCCGTGCAGCAGATACAGCGTCGGAAAGCGGTCGTCGGCGCGCGCCGGGTCGTGATAGGCGGCCGGCAGGACAATGTCGTAGCGCATCGTCCGGCCGACCGACGGGGCGTCGAAGACGACCGTCTCTACCGGGCCCAGCTGCGCCCACGCCACCGCAGGCGCGACGAGTGGGAGCGTGAGCGCCAGGCTCAGCCCGAGCGCTGTCGTCACCCATCCCGCAGGATGTCTTTCTGCCGGCCCCATCATGGTTAACGAGCGCGATCGCAGGGACATTTTCGAGGCGCCATAGCCCCCATCGCGGGCCTGCGCTCAGGGACGCACTCGCACATACTTCCTGAGCGTCCTACCCTGGCGGTGAGGGTTCGGGACCGGTTCTCCGCCGTACAGGTTGCCTTCGCTGTCGACGGCCACGAACTCGGCGCCGTTGCCCGGAATGATGCCGGGATCGGCCCACGGGAAGCGGATGAACTCCTTCACCCAGCCGGTCTCGACCTCGCCGATGCGGATACCCATCTCGTAGCCGGGATTCTGGACATTGTCCGACTCGGAGTCGGCCACGAGGATCCGGCCCTGGTCGTCAAAGGCAATACCGCTCGGACGCCCGAACTGGGTCCAGGTGGCCTCGTGGTTGCCTTGCTGGTCGAAGATCTGGATCCGGCTGTTGCTGCGGTCCCCCACGAAGATGCGGCCATCCGGGTGCAGGGCGATCGCGTGCAGCGCCCGGAACTCGCCCGGGGCATAGCCGGTGCCTCCCCATTCCATGAGGAACTCGCCCTGGCTGTTGAACTTCGCCACCCGGTTGTTGCCGTTGTCGTTGTGACCGTCAGCGACGAACACGTCACCGTTGGGCGCAACCGCGACGTCGGCCGGGGAGGTGAAGTGATTCGGGCCATCGCCCTGCTCGCCGGGGGTGCCCAGTGTCATGAGCACCTCGCCGGTGGGGCTGAACTTGATGACGTGATGCCCCCGGGCATCGCCATCCGGGATGTTGGCGTTGCCCACCGCGTCGGTGACCCATACGTTGCCGTCGGAATCGATGTCGATGCCATGTGGCCAGATGAACAGCCCGCTGCCGAACGACTCGACGACGTTGCCATCGGGGTCGAACTTCAGGACTGGATCCAGGTCCGAATCAAGACACTCCCGTCCGAAAAAATCCTGCCCGGCATCGCACCGGATGACGGCCCAGATATGGCGTCCGTCGTTGTCGACCTTGGCCTTACCGACCGCGCCCATGACACGTCCATTGGGGAGCTTGGCCCACCCTTCCTCGATCCAGTAGTGGTTCGATGAATTGATCTGGGCGACGGCGTTCTGCAACGCCAGCGACGAGACGATGACCAACAAAGCGGCTATGAGCAACGTGCGGTTGCGAACAGACATGGAGCACCTCGATGCATATTAAGTGAAGCTGGCTCGGACAGCCGCTACCGTACATCTCTCCGGTTCACCGGGCAAGGCGTCGGCCACTCGAGGCAGAGGTCGGCTGGCACCGGCAGCCCACCATCAGGCAAGATGACGAGGTGACTCGCGATGGCCAGACACGCTCTGATGACACGCGGCATTGTTCAAGCCGCGCTCGCTGGCCTGCTCTTGACCGCGACCGCGGCGACCGGGTGGGCACAGGACGACGGGCGCCGCCCCGCCTCGCTGCGACTCTTCTACGTGCACAACGGCGTCGGCTCGGAAGAGTGGACCGATAACGGCTTCACCAGAGGTTCATAAGTGCGGTAGGCTGACGCCATCCAGACGCAACCAGCCGACGAGAGCCCGCGGTGGGCACTCGCTGGCAGAGGAGCCCATCGATGCGTACGTCATCGCGCCCTTCCCTCTCCAGCCTGCTCACCCTCCCGATCATCGCGCTCGCCATGGCCGGCGCGACCACCGCAATCGCACAATCGAACCGCGAAGTCGTTCCCGTCACCGACGAGATGCTGCAGGCGCCGGCCGACGAAGACTGGCTGATGTGGCGCCGCACCCTCGACGGGTGGGGCTACAGCCCGCTCGACCAGATCAACCGCGAGAACGTGGGCCGGTTGCGCATGGTCTGGACCCGCGCCTTGGGGCCGGGTAGTCAGCAAGGCACCCCGCTGGCCTACGACGGCGTGCTCTACATGCCGAACCCCCGCGACGTGATCCAGGCGCTCGATGCCGCGACAGGCGACCTGATCTGGGAGCATCGCCGCGAGGTGCCGGAGGGTGTCGGCCAGGGCGGGCTCGTCACCAACAACCGCAACATCGCGATCTATGGCGACCGGATCATCGACACGAGCATCGACGACTATGTCTTCGCGCTCGACGCCGGCAGCGGCGAGATGGTCTGGGAAACCGAGATCCTCGACTACGAGACCAATCGGGCAATGCAGAGCTCCGGCCCCATCGTGGCCAACGGCAAGGTCATCTCGGGGCGCAGCTGTGTGACCACGGAGTCGTGCGTCATCACGGCCCATGACGCCGTCACCGGCGCCGAGCTGTGGCGACGGTCCACTATTCCCAAGCCCGGTGAACCGGGTGATGAGACCTGGGGTGACGTGGCCTACGAGGAACGGCGGCACGTCGGCGCCTGGATGGTGCCCAGCTACGACCCCGATTTGAACCTGGTCTACATGGGGACGTCGGTCACCTCACCCGCCCCGAAGTTCATGCTGGGCGGCGTCGACCTGGCGCACCTCTACCACAACTCGACCCTGGCGCTCGATGGCGATACGGGGGAGATCGTCTGGTACTACCAGCACCTGAAAGACCACTGGGATCTCGACCATCCGTTCGAGCGGCTGCTGGTCGACACCGCGGTCGCACCCGATCCGTCGCAGGTCGACTGGATCAACCCGAGAATCCGGCCGGGCGAGATGCGCCGGGTGCTCACCGGCATCCCGGGCAAGACCGGCGTGGTCTACACCCTCGACCGTGAGACCGGCGAGTTCCTGTGGGCCACCTCCACGGTCACGCAGAACGTCATCAGCAACATCGACGGCGCCACCGGCGCGGTGACCGAGAACTCGGAGGTCGTCTTCACCGGACTGGGCCAGGAGGTGCTGTCCTGCCCGTCCTGGATCGGCGGCAAGGACTGGGAAGCTGGCGCCTACAGCCCGCTGACCAACACGATGTACTACCCGCTGCGGAACACCTGCGCGCGAGTGCTCTCGACGATGGAAGGCGGGCTCGCCATTTACCGCCTAGCGGCCCGGTTCCAACTGGCGCCCGGCACCGACCAGTTGGGCACGGTCCGCGCCGTCTCGGCCGAGACCGGGCGGACCGAATGGGTCCACGAGCAGCGGGCCGCGACGATGTCCTTGATGACCACCGGCGGTGGCCTGGTCTTCGGCGGCGACGTGAACGGACGGTTTCGGGCGTTCGATCAGGACACCGGCGAAAAGCTGTGGGAGATCAACCTCGGGTCGGCGGTGACCGGCTTCCCGATCAGCTTCGGCGTCGATGGGCGTCAGTATGTGGCGGTCAGCACCGGCAGCGCCGCCACCGCGTCCGGCTTCATCCGACTGACGCCCGAAATTCAACCGAGCGCCGGCAACAACCTGTTTATCTTCACCTTGCCCGAGTAGCACTCATACCGCTAGGGCCAATCACGCTCAAGCGCCGCCGCTACGGTCGCCGGGTCGAGTACGTCCTCGAACGTCGGATCCTCAGCCGCTATCCAGGCCTCCAACCGCTGGAGGGTCTCTTCATCCAGTCCCGGGGCAGAACTGCTCCGCTCCGCTGCGCGCTCCCCAACCGTTCCGCCTTCAGCCGTACGCGGTCGGAGAGCGTCTCCAAGAGCCGCGGGCGCCCCCAGATCGGTCCGAAGTAGTTCACGGCGGCGAACATCAAGAGCGCTCGGGCCGGCGTGCCCTCCGCCAAGAGCGCCGCATAGAACATCTGGTGGACGTCCGCCGGCGAGACGTATGGCGGCTGGATCGGACTCGCCCAGGGGTCGTCGAGATCGTCAGGGCAAAAGAAATCGTGCACGACGGACGACCGTCGATGCGACCCCACGAACGGGGCTCCTACGATCGTCCAGAGGCTCCTCGGGATCGAGGCGCCATTGACCCACGCGCCAGCGGGCACACTCCAGCGGCGTCCCTCAGCATCGACGAAGGCGAAGCCTTCGGTCAGCTCCATCGACCGACCATCTTCGAGCCAGAGCGTGACCAGCGGGCCCTCGAAATGGCCACCGTCAGACTGAGCCACGACCGGCGCGGCCCACATC
>CAJWMX010000222.1 GCA_913043805.1 uncultured Acidobacteriota bacterium
CTTGTGCTACAACCATCCGCTCTTCGCCAGCGCACCCGACGACGAGAACCCCCGGGCCGTCCTGGAACGGCTGGGGGCGACACCGGAAGCGCGTCTGGCCAAGGCGCCGACCGATCGGGAGAAGGGCTTCCTGCAGGCGGTCGAGATACTTTGGGGCGAAGGCGAGTACAACGACCGGCGCGTCGCCTACATGGAGGCGATGCTCAGGTTGCACGAGCGTTTCCCTGATGATGACGAGGTCGCCGCTTTCACCGCCGTGGCGATGCTCAGCGCGGCCCGCGCCCTGAACGACCGGACGTTCCGCTACGAGATGCGGGCCGGCGCCATCGCGCTCAAGGTGTTCGGCGGCAACCCCAACCACCCCGGAGCGCCGCACTACGCCATTCACTCGTTCGACGATCCGACGCACGCGCCCCTCGCCCTGCCCGCGGCGTTGCGCTACGCGGAGATCGCGCCCGCCGTCTCTCACGCCCGGCACATGCCGACGCACATCTTCATTCAGCACGGCATGTGGCAGCTCGTGTCGGACCACAACCAGAGCGCGTATGACGCCGCCCGGGCGTTGTGGCAACCAGGAGATAGCGTGGGCGATGGGGTCCACGCGCTCGACTGGGGGCAGTACGGCGACCTGCAGCTCGGCGACTACGCCAAGGCCCGCACCTGGATGGAACGGCTTCAGATGGTCGCGGACCAGAGTGACGGTCAAGCCAGAGCCGTCAACAGCCAGGGCCTGCTCCGGGCGCGCTACGTCGTGGAGACCGAGGAGTGGGACGTCGTGCCGGTGACCGAGGACCTGTCGGCGCCGGAGTTGCTCGCAACCGGGTTGAGCGCGGTCAAGACGGGTGAACTCGATACCGCCGAGCAGGCGATCGTCCGGCTGGCCGATCTGGCCGGGGACAACCAGTCCGCCCGGATCATGCACCGCGAGGTGGCGGCCATGCTCGCGCTGGCTCGGGGCGACGGCGACGGCGCCGTCGCCATGATGGACGAAGCGCTGGACGTAGTGGCCGACATGCGGCTGCCCAACGGCGCGGCGAGCCCGGTGAAGCCGCCATACGAGCTGTATGGCGAGGTTCTGCTCGCGCTCGACCAGCCTGAGGCGGCTCTCGAGAAGTTCGAGACGTCGCTTGGTCGGATGCCGGGTCGCTCTCGGTCGCTGCTCGGTGCCGCCCGGGCGGCGAGCGCCGTCGGTGATCGGACGGGTGCGACCGACTACTACCGGACCCTGTTGTCGAACTGGACGGGTCGCGATCAGCTGCCGGAGTACGAAGAGGCGGCCCGATTCGTCGACCAGACCAACAACTAGGGAACCTGGGGCGAATGCAAGGTCCGCCTGACGGTGTATGAGAATCTTGAGATTCCGCTGTCCTACCGGGACGTTCGCCGTTCCGAACGCGACTCGATCGTGTGCGACGCCCTCGATCGGTTCCGGATCGTCGGGAAGAAGGACCTGTATCCCAGCCAGCTGTCAGGCGGCCAGCAGCAGCTGGTGGCGGTGGCGCGCGCGGTGATCGCCAGTCCGAAGCTCATCCTGGCGGACGAGCCAACGGGCAATCTGCATTCCGCGCAGGGGCAGGAGATCATGGAGTTGTTCACCCAGCTCAACGACGAGGGCACCACCATCATCCAGGTCACGCACTCCGAAGCGAACGCCGCCTACGGCCGGCGCGTGGTGGAGTTGCGCGACGGATGGGTCGTCAAGCAGTAGCGGATCCCCCGGAGTACAGCAGTGGGTGAGGCCTCGACCACCGGTTCCGGAACTGCGTCCGACCTCACCCGAAATCCCCGCTATATCTTCATTCTTGCCGTCGCCGCCGGGCTGATCCTCGTCGTCGGCTGGTTGCTGAGGCCCGACGAGAGCAGCACCGAGGCGCCAGTGTCGGCGCCGTCCCAGGTTGAGCTCAGCCGGCTGCCCACCATGACGGTGCGTCGGGACCTCGAGGATATGTCCGAGTTCTTCGCCCAGCTTGGCGAGGAGCTGTCATCGTCGGTCGTCCGCCTGGGCAGCGTGCGCCGAAGCGGCGTCATCTGGAGCGCGGACCGGGTGGTGACCGCCAGGGTCGGTTGGCGGTTCCCGGCGGCGGTCACCGTCGGTGCGGGCGGAGTGGATGTCGGCGCCTATACGGCGGTGTCCGGGCCGCATCTGCCGATCGCGGCACTACGGACTCCGGAGCTCGCCGGTGATGTGCCAGAGCAGGCCCGTCAACTCGAGACGCTCTCGCCCGGCGAGTGGGTGCTGGCCGCCTGGCAGGGCGATTCGCGGCACGGGTTCGCTCCTGGGACCTTTCTTGGCGTCGGTCGACGGGAGTGCGGTGAACACCGACTCGACGAGCTGGCCACCAGCGTGCCCATCCGGCCAGAGATGCTCGGGGGTGGAATCTTCGATCTGGACGGCAATCTGCTGGCGGTCCTGCTCAGGTGTGACGGCGAGCCGGTCGCCGTGACCGTCGGCGGCGTCGCGATGCTGCTCGAGGGCGGCGGCAGCCACGACAGTCGGCTCCGGGCTCGATGGGGGCTTCAGGTCGAGGCGTTGACCTCGGCCGAGGCCTTCCACTTCGGCCTCGGCAATGGGCTCGTCGTTCGCCAGATGTGGGAGCGCTATCCGGCCGACGCCTCCGGGTTGCGGCCGGGTGACGTGCTCCTGGCCCTCGACGGGATCCCGCTGCGGGACGTGGACGGTCTGCGAATCCTCGATACCGATGCGGCGCCGGCGCAGGAGGCATTCGTCCTCGACGTCCGTCGCGGTCTCGAAACGCTCACGGTGTTGCTCCCCGCTCGGGGGCTCGACACACGACTGGATGTTGAGTCGCCCGATACCACCGGTCTGGTCTGGGAGGAGGCGACGCTGGGCTACCCGGTGGCGTCGGTGCTGCCCGGCACCCGTGCGGCTGACGCGGGCGTGGCCCCAGGTGATCGTTTGCTGCGGGTCGACCACGAGGTTCCCGAAAGTCTCGATGCGGTTCGAGCGCTGCTGTCCGCCGAGGGCGGCGGTCCCGCGTTTCTCGAGTTGAGCCGTGACGGCCGCCGTTGGGGGGTCCTCCTGCCGTGAGCCCGCGCCGCTCGCGTCCACTCGACACGACGCCAGGACGGGTATGGACGAGCTGACGTCGCTCGGCCTGATCCTGCTGCTGGCGCTGCTGGCCGGGCATCTGGTGCGCTACGCCCATGTCCCGGAAGTCACCGGATACATCCTGGCCGGAGTGGCGCTGGGGCCGTCGGTCCTTGGGTGGGTCAGCCACGAAAACCTGGCCGCGCTTCAGGTCCTGAGCGAGGTGGCGCTCGGACTGATCCTCTTCTCGATCGGTTCGGTCTTCGAGTATTCCCTCTTCCGTCGGGCCGGACGTCAGATTCTGTATCTGACCCTGATCGAATCGGTGCTGGCAGCGGTTCTGGTGACCGGCGGCATGTTGATGCTCGGTCAACCCTGGCAGGTGGCTTGTCTGCTTGGGGCGGTCGCCATCGCCACCGCACCGGCCTCGACCTTGATGGTCATCCGCGAAGTAGACAGCCGTGGGCCGCTTACCGACAACCTCCTCGGGATCATCGCCGTCAACAACCTGTTCTGCATCACCGCCTACAGTCTCGTTGCCGCCGCGATCGATCTGACCGAGGGACTGGGCGGAGCGTTCCTGCCCACGTTGTATCGCTCCGTGTTCCCTTTCGTGTGGCAACTATTCGGGTCGGTCGCCCTCGGGTTCCTCGTGGGATTGATGCTCGCCGGGTGGTCACGACAGGTGCGGGAAACCGGTGAGATGCTCATCCTGCTCGCCGGCTCGATTCTCCTGTGCGTCGGACTCTCGAGGCTGCTGGATTTGTCCCCCCTGGTGGCCAGCCTCGCGGTCGGGGCCACCATGGTGAATCTGGCGGCTCAGAGCCGAAGGCTGTTTGGGACGCTTGCCGGGACCGACCCACCGTTCTACGCGATCTTCTTCGTGATCGCCGGCGCCGACCTCGACGTCAGTCTGGTCCCGACGATGGGCGCGGCCGGGCTGCTGTATATCGTGGCCAGAGCCCTCGGCAAGTTCATCGGGGCCCGTGTCGGCGCCCAGTGGCTCAGACTCGAACCCGCCGTCCGCCGCTATCTCGGCTTGGCGCTGCTGGCCCAGGCCGGTCTGGCCGTCGGTTTGACGCTCGCCATCGACGACAGATTCGAGGCCTATGCACCGCAGGTGTCGACGGTCGTCCTCGCGGCGGTCGTGATCTACGAGATGATCGGCCCGGTCGCCACCCGATTCGCGCTGGTACGCAGCGGCGAGTCGGCCACGTCGGGCGAGGGGCCGCGGGCCGTGTTCGAGGCCAGCGCCAGAGGCTGATCTGTTCCAACCCCCGTCTTTGAAGGAGCACGACCCGACTCATGTCCGACCATCGCGCCCTGCAGCGCATCGCCGACTTCGATCTGACCGACACCCAGCGACAGGTGCGCGCCGCGGTGCGCGAGTTCGCCGAGCGCGAGATCTTGCCGACGGTCGAGGCGCATGAGGAGGCGAGGCGGTATCCGCGCGAGCTGATCGAACAGCTGGCGCCCCTGGGCTATCTGGCGCCGCTCATTCCAGAGGAGTACGGCGGATCGTTCAGTGACGTCGTGACCTATGGCGTCGTCTGCGAAGAGCTGGCTCGGGTGGACTGGGTGGTGGCGTCGGCAGTATCAGTCGCCAACTCGCTGGTCGGCAGTTCCATCTTGAAGTTCGGCACCGAGGAACAGCGTCAGCGGTTCCTCCCTCGCCTCGCTCGGGGCGAGATTCTTGCCTCGGCATGCTTGACCGAGCCGGGCGGCGGAACCGACCTGGCCGGCATGCGTACCCGGGCGCGACCCAATGGGAGCGGCTGGCGTTTGAGTGGAAGCAAGGTCTTCATCTCGCATGCCGCCGAGGCTGGGGTCTTCCTGATCGCCGCGACCGTCGACCCCGAGAAGGCGCATCGCGGCGTCACGATGTTCCTGCTCGATCCCGCCGTCGACGGGATCCAGATCAACCCGCTTCCCATGCGGACATTGCAGCGGGACAACATCGCGGAGGTGCACTTTGATGACGTCGAGCTCGGTCCCGATGCGGTCCTCGGAGAGCCAGGGAAGGGCTTCCCGATCCTCGGCGCGGCGCTCGACACCGGGCGCTTCTCCGTCGCCGCCCGCTGTATCGGTCAGGCGCAGCGCGCCGTCGATCTCTCGCTTCCCTACGCGCGCGACCGAGAGGCCTTCGGGCAACCGATCGGCGAGTTCCAGATGGTGCAGCAGAAGATCGCCGACATGATCTGCCGGACCGAAGCGGCGCGCGCGCTCGTCTATCGCCTGGGACGCATGAAGGACGCCGGTCTCGAACGCTGCTCGATGGAGGCGTCGATGGCGAAGTTGATGGCGAGCGAGGCCGCGACGCAGAATGCGCTCGACGCCATCCAGATCTTCGGCGGTTACGGTTTTTCCTCGGAGTACGAGGTGGGGCGGCTGCTCCTCGAGGCGAAGACCCTCGAGGTGGGCGAGGGGACCAGCGAGCTCCATCGCAAGCTGATCGCGGAGTTCGGGCTGGGGCTGCGCTGACGGCGGCTAGACAGGGGGTGGCTCACCGGTGGGAGCTGGCATCTCGAAATCAGGCGACGGGGACTCATCG
>CAJWMX010000223.1 GCA_913043805.1 uncultured Acidobacteriota bacterium
CCGGCCGGCCTGGCAATTGTCGGCGCCCGTCTCATCGACGGCACCGGCGGAACGCCGGTTGACGACTCGGTGGTGCTCGTGCGCGATGGACGGGTACAGGCGGCCGGCGCGCGCGACGCGGTGCCGGTGCCGGACGGCTCCGAGGTGCTGGACGCGACCGGGCAGACGATCATCCCTGGCCTCGTCGACCTTCACGGCCACTATGGCGGGTCGATCGAGGCCGCCGAGCAGGCGCTCCGACATCAGCTCTACTACGGCGTGACGACGACCCGGAGCATCGGAAGCGACCCGCCAGACAAGGTGGCGCTCATGCTCGAGGCGCACGCTGGCCGTCCGGATCTTCCGCGCGCATTCACGGCCGGACTGGGGTTCTCCTACCCTGGCGGTTTCAATTCCAGCTTCCCGAATCTCCCCACCACCGAGGAGGAAGCGCGTGAGATGGTCCGCGAGCAAGCGGCGCTCGACGTCCACTTCACCAAGATGTGGGTCAACGAGGTAGCCGAGCCCGATCTGAAGATTCCGCCCGAGATCCGCGCCGCCATCGTCGACGAGTCGATTCAGAACGGTCTGGTGCCGGTGGCGCACATCGACGAGGAATCCGATGCGATCCAGTTGCTGGAAGCGGGCCTCAACGAGTTCCTGCACAGCACCGTGCTGACGTTCGGCCCCGGCTCGGGAGCCCCGGTGGACGAGCCGGCTCCCGGCCAGACGTTCATCGACCTCTGCCTGGAGCGCGACTGCGCCTTCACGCCCACGCTCTCCATCATCCAGAACAACTGGCACTTCGCCGAGCACCCCGAGCTGCTCGAAGACGCGGAGCTGCAGCGGGTGATGAACCCCGGGGCGCTCGAACGATTCAGCGACCCGGACACCCGGGCCGGCATCACCGAGGCTGACAACTTCGCCGACCGGCAGGCGGCGTTCCGCCAGGTGCAGGATTTCGTCAAGGCGATTCACGACGCCGGCATCAACGTAGCGCTCGGCACCGATAGCGGCACGGCCAACGTGCCGATGGGCTGGGGCACGCATCACGAGCTGAAGCTCTATGTCGAGGCGGGCCTCACCCCGATGGAGACGCTGGTGGCCGCAACCGCGACCGGCGCCAGCCGGATGCCTCCGGTCGGCGAGGCGGACTTCGGCACCCTGACCGCCGGGATGAGCGCCGACCTGGTCCTGCTCGACGCTGACCCGCTCGAGGACATCGCCAATACCCTGGCGATTGACCGGGTCATGCTGCGCGGCGAGTGGGTGGACCGTGCCAGCCTGCTCGCGCCCTAGTCGGCGCTAGCTCGGCGGATCGAGCAGGGGCGCCTCGGCCAGGTAGAGCAAGAGCGTCCCGGCCTCGACCACATGCTCCTTCCGCGGGTTGATGATCTCTTCCCCGTCCGGGGTCCGCAGGCCGACCACCAGTCCCCCACGCTTCGAGAGCTGCATCTCGATGAGCAGATCCCCGAACGATACCGGTTTGGCCTCGTCGATCGGAGCCAGACCGACATACACATTGTGCGCGCCGGACATCAGCACCCGGCTCATGGCCGATGCCGTGCCGTGATAGCGCACGGCGTGCGCGATCATCGAGTAGCCGATGCGCTGGCTCTCGATCACCTCGTCCGCGCCGGCCTTGCGGGCATGGTCGACGTTCTCGGCCTCGAGAATCTCCGCCACTACGTACAGCCTGGCGCGGCGATGGCGCAGGTCACGCTTGCGACGTCTCAGGAACGAACGGATCGTGAATGTGATCAGAATCGTGCGGGCGTCGGCCGCCTGAGGAGACGTGTCGCGCTCTCCGGTCACGATCACGCCCGCGGCCTGAGCGAGCCGCACCTTGTCGAGCTCGCTTTCCTTGGTGGGGTCACCGCGCACCCAAAGAAAGTCGGGCGGCAGCGCCCGGGGACGCTCGTTGTTGTCGAACAGCACGACCCGGGTCTGGCTCAGGTTGAGCTCGTCGGCCAGCGCGTCGAGCATCAAATGCGTGCTCTCGTCCCATCCGCACACGATGACATGGTTGACGTAGTCGCTCATGCGGAACTGCTCCTCCCGAATGCTCAGCACGCTCGTGACCAAGCTGGACCCGACGATGCCGGCGAACAACGCCAGCGTGAACATGCCGCCCACCATCAGCACGGCGCCCACGAGACGACCGAGTCCCGTCACCACGGAGATGTCGCCGAACCCGACGGTGGTCACCGTCACCAGGGCCCACCACAGGCCATCGCTGAGCGCATTGATCTGCGGATTCATCCGGCTTTCGACCAGGAAGATGGTCGTTCCACCGAGCAGGGTCACCGCGCCCAGCACACTGAACGCCAGTCCAAACAGCAGCCGATTCTCCTCGAACGCCTGGAAGACGATCGCGAACGGATTGCGGTAGCGAAAGACCCGCGACGTACGCAACAGCCGTAGCAGGCGCAGCGCTCGCAGACCGCGGAGCTCGGGGAACAGCGCGAGCACGGCAACCAGATCGATCACCATCTGCGGCCGGGCCATAAATTTGAGCCGGCCCAGCAAATGGGCGTTCAGATGCCCCATCGGAGGCCGCTTGAACACCGCCAGCGCCGGCGGGCGGAAGCTTCCCACCCGCAGCAGGATCTCGATAGCGAAGATGGTCAGCAGAATCCGGTCCGTGCCCGCGACCAGGGAGGCCGCATCGCCGCCCTCTGACACTATCGAATCGACGACGAGCAGGGCGATGGACAGCAGGATGAGGACCCAGACCAGCGACTGGGTGACGCGGTACAGCCGGGTCTCTGGTTCATGGAACGCCGTGTGGAGCCAGCTGAGCAACGCGCGCATCTCAGGAACCTACGCCCTCCCGCTACAATACTTCGTTGTAAGCGCGATGCGCCTTTGCGAGGTCCAGAACGCCATGAGCATCTTCAGATCCGTCCGGCGACGCCGTGGAGAGGTCGCGCTCGGTATATCGGTCGCCGCCGTCGTCACCATCACCGCTTTCGCACAACCGCCCATCATTCAGCCGGGCGCCCCCGGGGCACCGAGCCGCGAGATCACCGCCGCCGAGGCTGCTGATCTGGCCGGCTTCGGCTACACGGACGGTGACGTCAAGTTCATGCAGGGCATGATTCCGCATCACGCCCAGGCGCTGGAAATGACCGAACTGGTCGAGGCGCGCACCCAGAACGACGACATGCGACAGCTCGCCCGGCGGATCGAGATCTCCCAGGAAGACGAGATCCTAATGATGCAGGAGTGGCTGCGCGACCGCGACCAGACGGTGCCCTCGATCGACACCCACCATCAGCCCGGCTGGATGCCGATGCCCGGCATGCTCACGCCGGAGGAGATGGCCGACCTGGAGGCCGCCAGTGGCGGCGCGTTCGACCGGCTGTTCCTCCAGCTGATGATCAAGCACCACCGCGGGGCGCTCACGATGGTCGAGAACCTGCTCGATCAGGCGGGCGCCGCCCAGGACTCACAGCTGTTCGCCTTCACCTCGGACGTCGAGGCGGATCAGAGTATGGAGATCGACCGGATGGACGGCCTGCTGGCCGGCCTGTCGACCGACCCCCGTGTCAACCTCGCGGCCGGCTTCGACGACGCCGAACAGGCCATCTGGAACATGGCCGTCGTGGCGAGCAGGCCGAAGCCGGAAGGCTTCTATGACCCGGCCGCGGCCGCCGAGCGCGAGCGGGACGATGACGAGGACGACGACACGCCGCGCGAGCGACGCCGCGGTGGTCTCCTGAGCTTCTCGAACACCGACATGGCCTTCTCGGGCGACGTCCTGTTCGAAGGCAACTATCACGGCTTCAGCACCTACCGCGTCGAGGTGCCCGCCTCCCCACAGCTCGTCGCCTCGGTCGTCTGTCCGGGCGGACAGGGCGACGTCTCCGTGATTGGGGATCTCCTCATCATGTCGGTCGAGCAGACCCGAGGGCGCCTCGACTGCGGCCTGCAAGGAATCGCCGAGCCGGTGAGCGACGAACGGTTCCGGGGCGTCCGGATCTTCGACATCAGCGACATGCGACGGCCCGTACAGCTGGCGGCGGTGCAGACCTGTCGCGGGTCGCATACCCATACTCTGGTCGGCGACCCGGACGGCAGCGGCAACATCTATCTCTACGGGTCCGGCACCGCGCCGGTGCGTTCGGGCGACGAACTGGAGGGCTGCTCCGCCGATTCTCCGGCCGAAGACCCGAACACGTCCTTCTTCCGGATCGACGTCATACGGATTCCGCTCGCGAATCCGGCCGAGGCCAGCGTGGTCAACCAGCCCTTCCTCTTCCGCGACCCGGACACCGGCGAGATCGATGGTCTCTGGGCCGGCGGCGACCATGGCCCGGGCACCCAGCGCACCCGGACGACCAACCAGTGCCACGACATCACTGCCTACCCCGAGATCGGGCTCGCGGCGGGCGCCTGCTCCGGCAACGGCATCCTGATCGACATCTCCGATCCGGAGAACCCCGTACGGATCGACGAGGTAGTGGACCCGGGGTTCTCCTACTGGCACTCGGCGACCTTCAACAACGACGGCTCCAAGGTGATCTTCACCGACGAATGGGGCGGCGGCGGCCGCGCTCGCTGTCGGGCCTCGGACCCCATCAACTGGGGCGCCAACGCGATCTACGACATCGTGGACAACCGGCTGCAGTACCGGAGCCACTACAAGCTGCCGGCGCCACAGGGCGAGACCGAGAACTGCGTCGCCCACAACGGCTCGCTGGTCCCGGTACCCGGGCGCGACATCATGGTGCAGGCCTGGTATCAGGGCGGGATTTCGGTCTTCGACTTCACCGACTCGTCGAACCCGTATGAGATCGCGTACTTCGACCGGGGGCCGGTCAATCCGGACCGGCTGATGATGGGCGGCTTCTGGTCCGCCTACTGGTATCGGGGCTACATCTACGGCACCGAGATCGCCCGTGGGCTGGATGTGCTGGAGCTGCTGCCAAGTGAGTTCCTCACCGAGAACGAGATCGCGGCCGCGTCCGCCGTGGCGCCAGACACCTTCAACGCGCAGGATCAGCGGCGAGTCGACTGGCCGGCCCGGCCGATCACCGCGCTGGCCTACGTCGACCAGCTGGCGGGTGGAAACGCGCCGACGGCGGCGCAGCTCGAGTCGATCGGCGCCCTGCTCGAGCGTACCGACGCCCCACTGGCGACGGGCTCGCGCGATACCGGACTCGCCGACGAGCTCGAGAGCGCGGCACAGGTCGTCGACGGCGCCGCGGATGCGGCGGCCGGGCGCACCGAGAGCCGGCTCGAAGCGCTGGGCGGGCTGCTGCGAGACCTCGAAACGCGCCTACGCTAGCGACCGGCTCGACGCATCACGTCGGCATGAAGCCCAGGAAGAGCACCAGGAAGCTGATGGTGTCAGTCGTACCATGGGCAATGACGGCGGGCCAGAGGTTTCGATCCGACGCAGCATGGAGCGGGCGGTCGCGTTCACGACCATGTCGGGACGGGGTCAGATCGCCATCGGCGGTCTCGGCCTCGTGGCCGCGCTGGCCGCCATGCGGACAACGACCGACGGCCAGTGGCTGACCGTCTGGCTCTGCGCCGCGGTGCTCGCCGTCGCGGTGTCGCTGTGGACCAACCGGCTGAAGGCAATGCGTCTGGATCTGCGCTCT
>CAJWMX010000224.1 GCA_913043805.1 uncultured Acidobacteriota bacterium
GCGCCTGTACGGCGTCGACGTGGTTCAGGTCGATGGTGCTGAGCTTCACATGCTCGGGCACCTCGCCCACCTCGGTCCAGAACACGTACAGCTGGTCACTGCGTCGTAGCAGGGCGGCATGACGCATGTTGGGATTGAACAGCCGTGGGCCTTCTTCGAATCCAGTCAGCGGCTGGCGAGAGCGATAGAACTGGCCGGGCATCGACATCGCATAGGTGTAGCCGTCGTAGGCGAACACACGCATGTAGGTGCGCCCCAACCGTTCGGGACGCGCCTCGAACGCGATACCGTCCGACGACGTCGCGACCCGCGTGACCTGCCGGCTCACGCCATCCAGACCGTGGAAATACATGATGATGCGCCGGTTCGCATCGTCGACATGCACATCGGGTGACGCGATATGCGGCGTGGTCACTTCCGTGAGCAGGTCGTGAGAAATTGCCGCGCCGCCCAGCCCCCCCCGACTCTCCCGCAACCGCTCCAGCTCGTCGGGCGTCACCTCCGGCGGCTCGGTCAGAAAGTGGGAATCGGCAATCTGGAGACTCCCCGGCGCGTGGACCGTCCAGGGCCCCTGCAAATCGTCGGCGTAGGCCAGTCGAATGTAGAGCCCCTTGTGGTCGGCGAAATACAGGTAGTAGTCGCCCAGACGGTCCTCGACCCACTCCGGCACCCGGATCAGCGACGGCCCCTGGATGTTCTGGCCAATGCTGGGATGCAGCTCCGGTCCGATGATCGGTCCGTCACCGAGCCGCTCCACCCGCACTTGCGCCTCTCCAGCGGCAGCCACGAGCAGGAACCCGAGGCAGACCGCCGCCCGTCGCGAAAGCTCCATCGTTTGCTTCTGTCTCCTGTCTTCTGTCTTCTGGCAGCAGCGCGTCAAAACATCGCTATGGGATTCACCGGGCTGCCGGTCCCCTCCGCGACGTTCAACGGCAGCCCCATGAACATGAACTCGTGCCGCCCTTCCTCCGCGCAGGCGTCGGCCAGCGGTTCGAGCAACGCGTTGTCCAGCAGCGCCACGCCGAACTTGAAGAGCACACCGTGGACCGGCCACCGGAGGCCGTAGGGGTCGGGACGCGCATCCATCATGTCCCAGCCCAGCAGCGCCACATCATGATCGCGGATGAACTTCACGCAGCTGACGCCCAACCCCGGCCGCTCACCCCCACCGTACTGACCACCAGCTCGGAGGAACGCGTCACGGCCGCTGTAGACCAGCAGCGCATCGCCCGGCTCCACCGCCACCCCTTGCGCCTCGGCGATCTCCTCCAGCTCCCATCCCTGCACCGGCTCCTCGAGCGTGACATGGTCGACCCCGCGGTGACGCGGCACGTCGAGCAGCACGCCGCGGGTCACGATCCCCTCCTTCCACGCATCGATGGCGCCGAACTGCGCCCCCTGGGTCGTGATCGCCTCGTCGTGACGTCGCCCCTGCCACATACCGTCGCCATCCCAGACGTGACAGAGCGCGTCGATATGCGTGATGGTCTGCCCGTGGTAGATGAAGCCGTAGTAATCGACCACACCGCTGTCGGTCTTGCGGATGAAGTGTTGTTCGGGCTCGAAGACCCGGCTGGCCGACACCTTGCGACCGGTACGGACCAGGGCCGCCGCGGCGGCGCTCTTCTCGGGAGCGATCAGGTTGACGGCGCCCATCTCGTCGTCGGCGCCCCAGCGTCCCCAGTTGCTCCGGTCCGTATACCAGGAGGCCACCTCCTCGGCACTCGGCATCCTAGGGTCGCTCTGCGGGGCCGCGCTCACGGCCGACAGCGAGGGTTCCTCGTGCAGATGCGCGTCGAGCAGCGCCTGCGGATCAAACGACCCGGTTGAAGCCGGCTGCGCCGAGACCCCTCGTCGCGCTCCCCCGGCGGCACCAACCGCAGCGCCTCCGGCCGCCGCCCCTACCGTGGTCAAGAACCGTCGTCGAGACGTCGCCATTCTGATGCTCCTCTCCGCTCCGACCGACGGACCTCACCGGGCGTCGAGATTCGTGATGCGATACAGCGCGGATTGGGTCCGCAGGATCACGCTCCCCCGAACGATGGCGGGCGTGGCCAGCGTCATCTCGTTCAGCGAGTTCGTTCCCAGCAGTTCGAACTCGGGTCCGGCTCGCACCACGAAGGTGTCTCCATCCTCGCCCAGCAGGAACACCCGGTCGTTGTAGGCCCAGGGCGAGGCGGTGAACCCCGTTCCAGGCCGGATCCGCGTCCGCCCATAGATCTCGCGACCGGTCCGGGCATCATGATTCAGCAGAAAACCGCGGTCGAGCAACGTGTAGTAGTTCCCCTCGTACACGAGCGCCGATGTGTTGTAGGTGCCCAGCATCGGCTGATACCAGACGATGAAATCGTTGCCGTTCTCGCCCTCGTTGAGGGAGATGTCTCCCGAAGCGCCCGGACGGATGGCGTAGACCGGTCTGGGCATCCCGCCGGGGTAGCCGGAGCTGATATACACGAGGCCATCCCGCGCGAACGGAGTCGGCACCACGTTGACCGTCATGCCGGACAGCTCCCAGAGCAGTTCGCCGTCCAACCCATAGGACCGCACCCGACGCAACCCGGCGGTCACGATCTCGGTGCGAAGGTCGTTATCCCAGACGAACGGGGTCGCCCAGTTCTCGACCTCGTCCCGCTCGGCCCGCCAGAGCTCGTCGCCGGTGGCGGCGTCCAACGCCACGAGGAAGGAGCTGGTGGTGTTGTCGTTCACCACATACAGGCGACCGTCGTGCAAGGCCGGCGAGGCGGCCGTTCCGAAGCGCTGGCGGCCGTTGAAGACACCCAGCTCGCGCTGCCACACCACCTGCCCGTCGAAATCGACCGCCGCCACCAGACCGATGGTGCCGAAGTAGACATACACCCGCTCGCCGTCGGTCACCGCGGTTTCCGACGCGAAGCTGTTCTTCAAGTGTCGTTCGATGGCGGGCACCGCCGAAGCAAGCTCCCGCTGCCAGCGCACGGCACCGGTCTCGAAATCGATGTCGTAGACGACGAACCGGTGCGCATGCTCGGCCGAGGTGGCCCCGCTGTCCGACCCGGGATCGTAGAGCCCGGTTACCGGCGCCCGTTCCTCCCCGGCGCTGACCGCCGAGGTGAGAAAGACATGGTCGTCCCAGACCACTGGCGAGCTCCAGCCAAGGCCGGCGACCGGCGCTCGCCAGAGGACGTTCTCGGTCTCGCTCCAGCTGTCGGGCAGCCGGGGATCGTCGGCGACGGCGCCATCCGACGCGCCCCGAAAACGTGGCCACTGCTCCTGCGCCCCAGCGCCGGTCGACAGCGTGGTCACGGCGACGGCCAACGCCACTACCCGAGTGCGCATCTTCAACCCTCCCGCGACAGCCCGCCGTCCTCGGCGTGCAGGTAGTTCTCAGGGAACCCGCCGCGATGCTATCGTACCCGGCGATGCGTCGAACGAGCTTGGCGGCGACCATTCTGCTCAACCTGGTCTCGGCGACAACCGCCGACGCGCAGTCGGCCGCGCCAGACGCGCCCACCGGCTGGACAGCTCCCCGCACGGCCTGGGGCGCCCCCGACTTGCAGGGTATCTGGGACTACCGCACGCTGACGCCGCTCGAACGCCCCGAGCACCTCGACGGCCGCGAGTTTCTCAGCAACGAAGAGATTGCCGATCTCGAACAGCAGCGGCGGGAACGGACCGACGGTCGACCGCCAGGAGATCCGCGCACCTCGCCGTCGGTGCATGCGCCGTACTGGCTCGACTACGGCACCGAGGTCGTGGGCAGCGGACGCAGCTCACTCATCGTCGATCCGCCCGATGGACGTATCCCGGCACTCTCCGACGCGGGCCGTCATCGGGCCGAGACCCGACGCGACGCGCGCGCGGCGCGTGGCGGGGCCGACTCCTACCACGACCGGAATCTGTGGGAGCGTTGCATCACCAGGGGCCTGCCCAACGGCATGCTACCGGCCGGCTATAACAACAACATCCAGGTGCTCCAGACCGAGCACCACGTCGTCATCGTCAACGAGATGATCCATGACGCCCGGATCGTGCCGCTCGCCGCCAGGCCAGCCGATCCATCGGTCCCGCAGTGGCGAGGACGATCCTGGGGGCGCTGGGAAGGCGACACCCTCATGGTGGAGACAACCGATTTCTCAACCGCGAGCGACTTTCGTGGCGCCTCGGACGGTCTGTCGTTGGTGGAGCGATTCCGCTTGAGCGGCCCCGACACCCTCGACTACAGCGTCAGCGTGACCGACCCCAACACCTGGTCGCGCCCCTGGACGATTACCTTCCCCATCGAACGGATCGCGGGCCCGATGTACGAATATGCCTGCCACGAAGGCAACTACGGGCTCGAGAACATCCTCCACGTCGCCCGGGTCGACGAAACCCGCTAGAGTCAGGCCCGTTCTCGGACAACCGACTCCGAGACCCGCCAGGTCACCCAGACGATCGCCAGCTCCTCGACCGCCAGATCGCTCTTGCGGGGCGCCACTTTGCCTTCGTTCACCGCAAGCGCGTCGGTGTCGATGGGGACCTTCAGCGCGGCGAGGTCATCCTGCAAGTCGGCTTCGAGCGAGTCCAGCCGCTCTTCGAGCGCACCGACCCGCTCGCCGGCTCGGGCGATACCGCCCTTCTCCTTCGCGGCGCGGCCCGCCCCCCGCATCGCGGTGGCGGCACGGCAAACCGCTCCAACCGAACGCATCTTCCGTCCGAACAACGCGCCCACCACCGTGGCGCCGACCGAGATCACCGTCTGCATCCGCTTCTGTCGGTACTGCGCCTGCTAGACCTCGACCCGCTGCTCGGCACGGGGAATCTGGTCCTGGATACGAGCCAGCTTCGGGGCGTAGCGCCACCTCAGCTTCTCGATCGCGAGGTCACGTTGCTCGCGCAACGCCTCCCGGAGCCGACCGACAAAAGCGCCGTGGTCCTCACCCACCGCCAACACCAGTTTGGGTTTCCGGCAGCGCCAGACCGTCGGCGGGCGATGGCGATAGAGATGCGTGGTCAACATCTTGCGCCACCGGTCGTAGGTGCGGGCGTTGGACGCGGCCGCCGGCAACCCGTAAAAGCCGGCGCCCGACACCGGCGCGGTCTCGAGCGGCGGCTCGACGACGCCGTCAGGGAGCGTTGGACGAGAAGCGGCCGACGGGGGCGCGGTGGAAGCAGGCGGCGCCCCGGCCTCGGGCGCAACCGCGGCGGGGGCTGGCGAATCGCCGCTCAGTCGCCGAATCTGCTCCCTGGTCAGCGGACCGCTCAGATAGGACAGCGCCCAGCGGGTCTTGAACACCACCAGCTCGTCTTCATGCACGTTGTTCAACAGAAACACACGACTGTCCAGTCCCGCCAGGAGGCGCTCCATCCGGCCGCAATCGAAACTGGCCCCGACGTCGGCCGACGCCCCTTCCAACCCATCGATCACCCGGGCCTTGTCCCGCTCGGTCTGCAGCCTCCCCAGAAACCAGGTCCCCGTGTTCGACAACCCCTTGTAGTCGAGGTCCACCGGATTCTGCGTCGCCAGAACGACCCCGAGTCCCTGGGCGCGGGCCTGTTTGAGCAAGGCCAGCAGCGGTCGCTTGGATGGCG
>CAJWMX010000225.1 GCA_913043805.1 uncultured Acidobacteriota bacterium
GACTGCCTCAGGTGGTCGCCACCCCACATATCGCCGGGTCGACACGAGAGGCTCAGGAACTCGTGGGTATCGAGACCGCCAGCTGCGTGCGTGACTATCTGGAGACAGGGCTCGTCCGCAACGCCGTGAACTATGCGTCGCTCCCTCCCGACGAACTGAAGCGGATCCAGCCCTTCGCGACACTAGCCGAGCGACTCGGGGCGCTCCTCGGGCAGATCGCCAAGGGGCGCACCGAAACCGTGGCTCTTCGCTACTACGGCGCGCTGGCGGAGGGAAACAACGAGCTCCTGGTCGGAGCGACGCTCGTGGGATTCTTTGGCGCCACGCTGTCCTCGCAAGTGACCCCGATCAATGCGCGGGCGCTGGCTCGAGAACGCGGCATCGACATCGTCGAGACCCGCAGCACGCGGCCTCGAAACTTCACCAGCCTGATCTCGGTGAAGCTGCATACGAACGAGGGCGAACACTGGGTCGAGGGCGCCATCTTCGAGCAGGCCGGGCCCCGGCTGGTGCTACTCGACGGCGTGACCGTCGAGGCTCCCCTCGAAGGCACCCTCGTGGTGATCCGGAACGACGACCGTCCCGGTGTGATCGGCGAGGTCGGCACGCTCCTCGGCCAACACGGCATCAACGTCGCCACGCTCGCGTTGGGTCGCGGCTCTGGCGGTGCGGTCTCGATCTATCGGATCGATCGCGACCCCGAGATGGAGCACGCGGTGACTGACGGGGTGCTGGCCGACCTCGACGCTGTCGACGCGGTCACCAGCGCGGGGCTCGTCGTCCTGCCCTGACGGCCGTCAAACGAGCGCTGCCCCTCAGGGCAGCGACAGATGTAGTGAGACGTCTTCCTGAAGGTCCAGCAACTCAACCGCGTCGGTCGAGACGGTGCGTACCTGATAGCGTCCGATGACGTCGTCCCCGACGTGAGCCAGAACGACGCGGCCGGCCACCGAGAGAATCGCCGTGTGCCGCGTGCCGGTGGGCGTGCGTTCGCGACCGATGCCGGCCAGGGTGACGGTCGGCCGACCAAGCGGGACGCCCGCCAGCTCGCGCTGTGACGGGAGCTGCGGCCTCGAAACGGTCGGAGGCGCGACGGGCGCCACGACCGGCACACGCGGCCGCAGGGTAAACGGGTTGCGCGCCGGCATGCGCGGCCGGGGCGCCTGCTCCAGACGAGCCGTCAAACGCGTGACCTCGCGCTCGAGATCGATCTGCGTCGGCGTTGGCGCCGACTGCTGCGCGATCCCGGCCGGAATCGTCAGGGGCATGGTCGCCGGCCCGGTCGGCACGGTCGTGGCAGACGAGAGCCAGGCCGCGGCAACTGCCGCCCCCCCGGTCATCAACGCCACTCTCGATCGCTTCACGTCTGTTCTGCTACGGATCGTACCACGCACCTCTTCTTTTCGAGGTTACGGGCATGTGAACTTTACTCTTCTATGGCCGCACGGTCTGCCGTTCTGTAAAGCCATGTGACATTCCGTGTTAAGATTCACCGTGCACCCTCAAGCACGAACGTCTCGCTCGCCTTCGTCGCCCTCCTCGCCCCGAGTCGTCGCCATCATCCCCGCCAGATACGCCTCGGCCCGCTTGCCCGGGAAGCCGCTCGTCGACATTGGCGGCCGCTCGATGATCGAGCTCGTGCATCAGCGGGTCAGCGCGGCCACGAGCGTCGACGCGGTCCTGGTCGCCACCGATGACGATCGAATCGCCGAGGTGGTTCGCGCGTTTGGAGGAGATGTCCGCCTGACCCGCCGCGACCACCTCAGCGGCACGGACCGCCTGGCCGAAGTGGCCGAAACGATCCCGTGCGACTTCGTTGTGAACGTCCAGGCCGATGAACCGATGATCGAGCCGTCGATGATCGACAGCGCGGTGGCGGCCTGCGCCGATCACGATGGAGTACAGATGTCGACCCTGCGCTGTCCCCTCCAGGGACGCGACGACCTCGACAACCCCCACGTGGTGAAGGTCGCCGTGGATCAGGCGGGATACGCGCTGTTCTTTTCCCGAGCGGCGATCGGACGAGACCGGACGGGGGGAACGCCGGCCGACGGGGTCGGCAAGCACATTGGACTTTATGTCTATCGCCGTGAATTCCTGATCGCACTCAGCAGACTGCCACCGACCGCATTGGAACGGTCCGAACGGTTGGAACAGCTGCGGGTCCTGGAACACGGCCATCGGATTCTGACCGCCGAAACCTTACACGACCCGGTCGGCGTCGACACGCCGGCCGACCTCGAGCACGTACGACGTCTCGTGGCTACCGGAGCCTCTGCATGAGCGAACCGATTCTCAACCGTGACGGCCGCCCCGTGAAGTTCATCTTCGTCACCGGCGGTGTGGTCTCCTCCCTTGGCAAGGGACTGGCCGCCGCATCGATCGGCTGTCTGCTCGAAGGCCACGGCTACCGGGTGACCCTCCAGAAGCTCGACCCCTACGTGAACGTCGATCCGGGGACGATGAGCCCCTACCAGCACGGCGAGGTCTACGTCACCGATGACGGGACCGAAACGGACCTCGACCTGGGGCACTACGAGCGCTTTACCAACACGGTGACGACCAGCAACCACAACTGGACCACCGGCAAGATCTACCTCTCGGTGATCCAGAAGGAACGCCGGGGCGACTACCTGGGCGGCACCGTGCAGGTCATCCCGCACATCACCAACGAGATCAAGAGCTGCATCCGGGCCGTCGCCGAGAACGTGGACATCGTGTTGGTGGAGATCGGCGGCACGGTCGGCGACATCGAGAGCCAGCCATTCCTGGAGGCGATCCGACAGTTCCGCCAGGACGTGGGGCGCGAGCACACCCTCTACGTGCATCTGACCCTCGTACCGTTCATCGGCGCGGCGGGAGAGCTCAAGACCAAACCGACCCAGCACAGCGTGCGCGATCTCCGGTCGATCGGTATTCAGCCGGATCTGCTCCTCTGCCGGACCGACCGCTTCCTGCCGGCCGACATCCGGCGCAAGATCGCGCTGTTTTGCGATGTCGATGAGGATGCCGTGATCACGGCCAAGGACGTCTCCTCGATCTACGAGGTGCCGCTGGTGCTTGGCGATGAGGGACTCGACCGACAGGTGCTCCGTCGCCTGCAACTCCCGGACTCGTCACGCTCCCTGGACGACTGGCAGGCGCTGGTCGAAGGGATCAAGCATCCCACCGATCGACTCACCATCCATGTCGTCGGGAAATACGTTGGCTATGAGGACTCGTACAAGAGCCTCAACGAGGCGCTCTACCATGGAGGCTTCCGGCACCGCCTGGCGGTCGACATCGAATGGGTCGAGGCTGAGGCCCTCGAAAGCGAAGACGGGACGCACCTGCTGGACGGCGCAGACGGGGTCCTGGTGCCAGGGGGATTCGGGGACCGAGGCAGCCGCGGCATGATGCGCGCCGCCCAGATCGCGCGCGAACGCGACATTCCCTATTTCGGGATCTGCTACGGCTTCCAGTGGGCAGCGGTCGAATACGCCCGCAACGTCTGCGGACTGGCCGGGGCCGACTCCACCGAGTGCGCGCCGGATGCCGAGCACAAAGTGATCTACAAGCTCCGGGACCTGCTGGGCGTGGACGAGATGGGCGGCACCATGCGACTCGGCCAGTACCCCTGCAAACTCACGACGGGCACCCTCACTCAACGGATCTACGGCCAGACAGAGATCGCCGAGCGGCATCGTCACCGCTACGAGTTCAATCGCGCCTACGAGCAACGGCTGACCGAGGCCGGTCTGGTGATCTCCGGACAGTCTCCCGACGGCAGGTTCGTCGAGACGATCGAGATCCCCGAGCACCAATGGTTCGTGGCGGTCCAGTTCCATCCCGAATTTCAATCAAAACCGCTCAACCCTCACCCGCTGTTCGCCAACTTCGTCGAAGCGAGCTATCAGCACAAAGTTGCGGCCGCGGCAGCGTCGACCTCCGCGGTGAGCTAGCCGATCGCCTCGTACGCATCGGCTCGTATCTATAATTGAAAGGTGTCCGAGATTCGGATCGGCGACCTCACGCTCGGCGGCGGCGCTCCCTTCGTCCTGATCGGTGGCCCCTGCGTCATCGAGAGCGAGGCGCATGCGCTCGCCCTCGGAGGCGCAATCGCGCAGATCACCTCGCGTCTCGGGGTCCCCTACATCTTCAAGGCGTCGTTCGACAAAGCCAATCGCACGTCGCACCAGTCATTCCGCGGCCCCGGCCTCGAACGGGGCCTTGACGTCCTCGCCGCGGTCAAGTCCACGCATCACCTGCCGGTGCTCACCGACATCCATGAACCGGCCCAGGCGAGCCCCGTAGCCGAGGTCGCCGACGTCCTGCAGATTCCGGCGTTCCTCGCTCGCCAGACAGACTTGCTGGCAGCGGCCGCCGACACCGGCCGCGCCGTCAACATCAAGAAGGCGCAGTTCATGGCGCCGGACGACATGCGGCATGCGATCGCCAAGGTGCACGAGCGGGGCAACGAGCGGGTCATCGTGACCGAGCGTGGCGTCAGTTTCGGCTATCGCACCCTGGTCGTCGACATCCGGTCCTTTCCGCAGCTTCGGGCCCTCGGCGCTCCCGTGGTCTTCGATGTCACCCACAGCTTGCAGCAGCCCGGCGCGGGGGATGGCGTCACGCTGGGACAGGCCGAGTACATTGAACCGCTCGCCTCGGCCGGCGTCGCGGCCGGCATCGACGCGCTCTTTCTCGAAATCCATGACGACCCGAGCCAGGCTCGAAGTGACGCGCAGAACGCCTTGGCTCTCGACTTGCTCGAACCGCTGCTCGAACGTCTCCTGCGCATAGACGCCGCCACCCGGCATGCCCCAGCGAGCGCGTCGTGACTGATCGCGTGGCTGGCCCTGATCGCGGCGTCGACCTGAACCTGGCGCGTCAGGTGCTGCGGACCGAGGCGGACGCGATCGAAGGGCTGCTCGATCGGCTCGACGACCGTTTCATACACGCGGTCGAGCTCCTGGCCAACTGTCGAGGTCGGGTCATCGTGACCGGCATGGGCAAGTCGGGCATCATTAGTCGCAAGATCGCGGCGACACTGGCGAGCACCGGCACGCCGGCCTTCTTCCTGCACCCGGCCGAAGCGGTGCACGGCGATCTGGGCGTCGTGCAGGGCGACGACGTCGTCGTCGCCCTCTCGCACAGCGGCGAAACCAATGAGATTCTCCGTCTCCTTGAGACGATCCGCCGGGTCGGCGCGCGAATCGTCTGCCTGACTGGCGCCCCGACCTCCGCGCTGGCCGAGGCGGCGGACATCACCCTCGACTGCAGCGTGACCAGCGAGGCCTGTCCGATGAATCTCGTTCCCACTGCGAGCACGACCGCCGCGCTGGCGCTCGGAGACGCCCTGGCGATGACGCTGCTTGAACGGAAGGGCTTTTGCAAGGAAGACTTCGCCAGCCTGCATCCTGGCGGGGGTCTCGGGAAGCGGTTGATGCGGGTGGATCGCCTGATGAGCAGCGGTCCGGCGCTGCCCCTGGTTCCGCAGGACGCACCGTTGGCGGCGGTGCTCGCTGAGATGTCCGCCAAGAAGCTCGGCATG